>NZ_AZAX01000028.1:0-87869 GCF_001021175.1 Marinitoga sp. 1155
GCATTATCTGATCAATAAGATAATTAATAGCTTTTTCTATATTTATAGCCACATAATCACCTCAAAGATTTCAAATATTTATTATATTAAAATTCCAATTATCTAATAATAATTCTACCACCTTTTAATTTAAATTTTTATAACGCATAAAATATTTACTATTTTTTTACAATTATTAATATATCATCTGATATATTAATAAAATAACTTATGAAATCATTACTACAGGAAATGCTAAAAAATCATTTACACAAAATCTTACATGTTACCAAAATTTTTTTAATTTTTAAATCGAAAAAATTTATGCTCATTAATTAAATTTAGAAAGAAATTTTTGAGGTAGTGTTATCATAGCATAATATTTAAATAAAAATCTTGGCTAACCTGGTATTGGTTAGCCAAGATTTTTATTTACATGTTTTTATATACTTTACAAATATTGGATTTTATCTTGTGATAATCTATTATATTTTAAAACTGTACATGTACTGGTGTAAAAAATTGATAAACAAATTAATTAAAAAACTCTTGCTGGTCTATTATAATTGTTCTAACACATTTACACATCTAGGACATGCATCTGGATATTTTTCGTTTTTACCAACTTCTGGATGTATTTTCCAACATCTCTCACATTTTTTTCCTTCTGCCTTTACAACTTTTACTTTTGAATATTCCCCTTCAAATCCTTCATCAACAGTTCCTAATTCAAATTGAGATGTAATAAATAAATCAGCTATAAAATATGGGTCATATTCATTTAATATTTCCTTTAATTCAGAGGATTTTGGTTCAACTATTATTTTAGCATCTAAGGGATGACCGATAAATTTTTCTCTTCTTTTTTCTTCTAAAGCTTTTGTAACGTCTTCTCTTAACTGGAATATTTTGTTCCATTTTTCTTCAAGTTTTTTGTCTATATAATTCATATTTACTTCAGGCCATTTTTCAAGTTGTACAGTTTCATATTTTTTTGTTGGTAAATAAGAGTATATTTCTTCGGTTGTAAATGCAAGCAATGGAACCATCAATTTTGTCAATACAACTAATGCTTCATACATAACTGTTTGTGCGGATCTTCTTAATTTTGATTTTGGCAATTCTGTATATATTCTATCTTTTATAATGTCAAGATAAATTGAACTCATCTCAACTGTACAGAATTTATTAATCAAATGATGTACCCTGAAGAATTCATAATTTTCATAAGCTTCTGTAACTTTTTCAATAAGTTGGTGAATCTTCATCATAGCCCATTTATCAAGTTCTTCCATTTTTTCATATGGAACAGAATCGCTTTGTGGATCAAAATCCGATGTATTTCCTAATAAGAATCTTATAGTATTTCTATATTTTCTATATACTTCGGTTTGTTGTTTTAATATATCAAATGATACCCTTATATCTCCTCTATAATCACTTGAAGCAACCCATAATCTTAATATATCAGCGCCATATTTTTCAATTACGTCAAATGGACTTATTACATTTCCTAATGATTTAGACATTTTCCTTCCATCTTTATCTTTAATAAATCCATGTGTTAATACTGTTTCATATGGAGCTATTCCGTTTTTAGCAACAGATAAAAATAAGGAACTCTGGAACCAACCTCTGTGTTGATCTGTGCCTTCTAAATATAAATCTACAGGATATTTATTTAAATCCTTTCGTACATTAACAACAGCATCCCACGAGGAACCTGAATCTATCCATACATCCAGAATATCTTCTTCTTTTTTAAAGTGAGTTCCACCACATTTTTTACATTTATAACCTTCTGGCAAAAAGTCTTTGACATCTCTTTCATACCAAGCATTTGTACCCTCTTTTTCAACTATTTCAATAACTTTATCCATAACAATAGGATCTATATAGGTTTCACCACAATCCTCACAGTATAATGCAGGGATAGGAATTCCCCAGGCTCTTTGCCTTGAGATACACCAATCTGGTCTGTCCTGTACCATTGCTGTTATTCTATTTTCACCCCAGTCAGGAATCCATTTGACTTTTTTAATTTCATCTAAAGCTTTTTCTCTCAAATTATTTTTATCAACAGAAATAAACCATTGCTCTGTTGCCCTAAATATAACTGGATTTTTACATCTCCAGCAATGAGGATAAGAATGCCTTATGTCTGTTTGAGCTATTAGATGTCCGGATTCCCTTAAATCATTTATTATAATTTTATTTGCTTTCCATATATGTAATCCTTTATATTTTCCTGCTTCATCTGTAAATATTCCTTTGTGATTTACAGGAGACAATACAGGTAATTTATATTTTAACCCTGTTTGATAGTCTTCTGCACCATGACCTGGGGCAGTATGAACACAACCAGTACCATCTTCAAGTGTTACGTAATCAGCTAATACTATTAGTGATTCTCTATTCATGAATGGATGTTTCGCTTTTTTGTATTCTAAATCTTTTCCTTTAAATTCCTCTAAGATTTCATAATCTTTAACACCTGCAATATTCAGTAGATTTTCCATAAGACCTTTTGCTAAAATCCATTTTTCATTTCCTACCTGTACTTTTACATAATCAAAATCTGGATGCAATGCTATTGCTACATTTGCAGGCAATGTCCATGGAGTTGTTGTCCATATAACAACATATGTATTTGGTTCATCTTCTAACTCGAATTTAACATATATAGAGTGTGATGTGTGATCATGATATTCTATTTCAGCTTCAGCTAATGCTGTTTCACAACTCGGGCACCAATATATAGGTTTTTTATTTCTAAAAACATTACCGTCTTCTACCATTTTTTTGAGGATTTCCAAAACTTTTGCTTCATATTCAGGTTTTAATGTAACATAAGGGTTTTCCCAATCTCCTCTTATACCAAGTCTTTTAAATTCTTCCTTTTGTATATTTACAAAATTTAAAGCATAATCTTCACATAATTTCCTTATTTCGAGTTTTGACATTGTTTTTGCTTTTTCACCTAAATCGGTTGTAACTTTATGTTCTATTGGCAATCCATGTGTATCCCATCCTGGAACATATGGTGCATTATATCCTTTCATAGTTTTATACTTTATTATAATATCTTTTAAAACCTTATTTAAAGCGTGCCCAATATGAATATGGCCATTCGCATATGGAGGACCATCATGCAAAATATATGTAGGAGCATTTTCTCTTTCTTTTCTAATATAGTGTTCAAGATTCATTTTTTCCCATTTTTTAAGTGTTTCCGGTTCTTTTGTTTTTAAATTCGCTTTCATTTTAAAACTCGTTTTTGGCAAATTTAATGTATCTTTATAATCCAATGTAAAGCACCTCCACTATAATTGTAAAAGTCTATTTATTGTGTCTTTGAATTCTGTTAAATCCAATGATTTTACCACATAAGCATCTGCGGCCCACGATGCCATATCGCTTTTATAATGACTATATGCTGTCATTAATACTATTTTTTTATCGGGATACTTTTTTCTTATTTCTGCAGCTAATTCTAATCCATTCATTTCAGGCATTTCTATATCAAGCGAAATAATGTCAAAATTCTGATCTTTAGATAATATTTCCAATGCTTTTTTAGCACAATTGGCATCGGTTACTTCATAACCCATATCCTCTAGTTCTTCCTTTAAAAGTAGCCTAATATTATCTTCATCATCGACAATCAATATTCTTGCCATATATAACCCCTCCCAAAAATTAATTTAACGGTAATTCAAAACGGAAAATGGTTGATTGTTCATCTGATTTTACTAAATAAAGTTTACCTTTATGTTCTTCTTCTATTATTTTTTTACAAATAGGTAATCCCAAGCCTGTTCCCTGTACTTTGGTTGTAAAAAAAGGTGAAAAAATTTTATTTTGCTCATCTTGTGGAATTGGAGAACCGTTGTTTTCTATTTGAAAAAAAACAAAATCATTTTCTATACCGGTTTTAATATGAATATAATTTTTTTCATTTGTAGCTTCAATAGCATTTTTAATTAAATTTATTAATACCTGTTTAATTCGGCTTCTATCACATTTTACCTCTATTTTATCAAACATTTTTTCAAATTGCAACTCTAAATTTTTTTGGTAAAAAAAATCTTGATACATAAGCAATATATCATCTATCATTTTATTTATATTTACTATTTCAAATGTTGGTATTTTACTTCCTCTGCTAAATTCTAAAATTTCTGAAACAATACTTTCTAAATGTGATAATTCGTCCATAATAATTTGTGAATATTGTTTTATTTTTTCAGGTTGGTCCAATTTTTTCATCATTCTGTTGACAAAACCGCCTATTATAGTAAGTGGATTTTTTATTTCGTGAGCAACTCGTGCAGTCATTTCACCTATTGCAGCTAATTTTTCTCTTCTTGCAATTTCTTTTTCCATTTTATAATTTTCAGTTACATCATCAAATGTAACAATGACCCCTTCTATTACATCAAGATCTCTATTCCATAATGGAGCTAATTGAATGTCAAACACTCTTTCGTTATTACCGTGATTAATAATATATTTTGGCATTTTCATCTCTTCACGTGTAAAAAATACACTTTCAATAGAATTTATAACATCTACGCCAAGTTTTTCTTTTAATATTTCTGTGCTTTCACCCACAATTTGTTCTCTAGTTTTGTCAAAAAATAATTCTGCTTTTTTATTCCATTCTAATATTTTTCCTTTTCTATCTATTACTATAACTGCAAGAGCTAGATTTTGTAAAATGTTTTCATTAAATCTTCTATAAAAATCTATTAAATTTTTTTGCTCTTCAAGAGATTTTGTTTTCTCTTTTAATTCACCATAATTTTCAATAGTTTCAATAGATAATCCTATACTATCCTGAAATAATCTCAATATCTCAATATCGACTGCTGTTATTTCTTTTCCTGTAAATTTATTATCAGCAATTACTATTCCCTTTGTTTCCCATTTTCCGGTGATGGGGATTATTACAAATTCTTCATATTTTATAATTTCATGTAAATATCGTAATTCATCATTTTTTAGTTTTATCATTTGAGGAACAACATGTATTATGTGTTTTTTTGTAACGGCTCTTTCCAAAATAGTCTGACCTTTATAAACTATAAGTTTATTTTTAACAGTTTGTGTCAGTTTGTTATTAGAGGGTAATTGTATAGCTTCTTCTCTTAAATACTGAACAATATCTCCATATTTCAAAGCTCTTTTATTAGCTTCTTTCCATATTGCATTAACATCCTCATCATCAGATGGACCAACCCATATTTTCGGAACCAGAACACCTTTTAATCTATCTCTTTCCAAATATAACGCTCTGTTAAATTTCAATCCTCTAACGCTTGTAAGCCCCATTAACATTATTTTAATTGCATTATTTTTATCAAATGTGGATCTAACTGCCTGACTTATTTTATGCAATGAATTCAATTTATCAAGGTGTTCTCTCTGTACTTTAATTAAATTTTCGTGATTTTTTTTCAAAGTAATTAATTTTTCTATTTCATCCTTTAATTTATCATACAAATATATTCTACTGAGAGCCAATCCAAGTCTTCTGGTAATATTTCTTAATGATGATAAATCAAAGGTATCAAAATGTTTATACGGTCTAAACCCAAATCCTTCCTCTCTATTATAAACGCTAATTACACCATAATCTATATTATCTATTATTATTGGAGCATATAATGCGGATAACACTTCTGTTTTTAAAGGGATGTAAAAATTTTCAAATCTACTTTTTCCCACAACCAGAAAAGGATTTCTGTTTTTTTTGCATAACCCCTCAAGTGAATGAAAATCATCCAATATATTTTTTATTATGTCATCATCAGAAAAGCCTGAAAATTCTTTTAAAATTAATTTATTTCCTTCAGTTTTCCAGAATAATACTCCTTGTGCATGTAACATATTTTTTATTGTATCTAAAATTTTTTTTACTAATTTGTTTTCATCTAATATGTTTTCAAATAGGTCTGTAATTTTTTCGATATATTCTAATCTATTTCTAGTCTCTTCTAGAACAAGGAATTCCATGGTTAATTTCAGAATAATACCATAACTTTCTGCTTCATCATAGAATTTTTTTATTTCATTTTCATTTAATTCTTTTGATACAGCAAACACACCTATTAAAGAATTATTCAAAACAATGGGAATTAGATATAAGCTTTCTATATTTAGACATTGTAATTCTTCAAATTTTTCTATTGTAATTGTAGCGATTTTTTTGTTAAGTAAGTTTTCATATAATCCTTTATTATCTGAAAAATAAATTTTAAATTTTTCAACAACGTCACAATTTTTTGAAACTCCAAATAATTTGATTAAATTCCTTGGAGGTTCATGAATAAATATATAAATATCTGTTTTAAATTTTTGAGATAAAGTTTCTGCTGTATCATTCAATACAGCTTTTAATAAATTTGAAGGATTTTCATTTGAAAAATTTTTTAATAATTCATTTATCATTTAATCACTCTCCAAATATTATATTATTTAAGTATTTTAAATAAATCTTTTATCATATGCTCAACATGTGTTCCTCTCCAATATACTTTTTTACAATGTTTGCAGTATTTAAAATTATTTATGGTTAAATATACATAATCTGGAATAAATTCTCTGTAGATTTCTTTTTCCACTTGAATAAGTTTAGAATTACAAATTATACATCTTGAAAACATTTTTGAAATATCTATTTTTAACTTTAGTTTTTTTACTAAAAATCTTAATTGTGATTTCCAATTATCAGATTTTATGAATAAGATATTATATTTATTGTATAATGATTCATAAAATTTTGTGCTTTTAGTTAAAACTATATAATCACCATTCTTGGAAACTATTTTTTCCAGTTCATCATATGTAATATTATTATAATATATTGTATTAAATCCTAAAATTCTCAGCTTTTTAGCTAATTTTCCCAATGGCATATCAAGAATAAAATTTTCATTCATAAGAATATTATACTATAAAAATCTTAAATTTTTAACAATAATACCAATAAATTAAAATTATTTTGATATAATTAGGTGGATTTTATTTGAAGGAGGCAACCGAATTGAAAATAGAAATGATAAAAGAACTTTTACTTATTACAATTGGCACATTTATTAATGCAATAGGATGGACTTTGTTTTTAATACCCTGGAAAATTGTTGGTGGGGGTTTAAGTGGAGTCGGTACTATGATATACTATATTACAGGTATCCCGGTTGGCATTAGTTATTTATTAATGAATATTGTTCTTCTTTATATTGCAATGAAAATTATTGGTAAATCATTTGGATTTAAAACAACATATGGAATTTTAAGTTCATCACTATTTATTACAATTTTACAAAATTATTTCCATTCTCCAATTATATACGATCAATTTTTATCTACTGTAATTGGTGGAATATTATTGGGTAGTGGAGTAGGCATAGTATTTCTTGCTGGTGGAACCACAGGTGGAACAGAAATAATAGTTATGATTATTAACAAATTTAGAAATATCAGCCCTGGAAGAACTATGTTTTTATTTGATATAATAATTATTGGAAGCTCTATTTTTATTTTTGGTTCTTTTGAAAAAATCATTTATGGTTATGTAACGATGGCAATAGCAGGTTATGCTACTGATCTTGTATTAGAAGGAAAAAAGTCTTCTGTTCAATTGTTTATTTTTTCAGAATTTTATGGCTATATAGCAGATGAAATCACAGAAACTCTTGGAAGGGGAGTTACCGTAATCCAGGGAACAGGTTGGTATACAAAGGAAAATAAGAATATTATATTGACTATAATAAAAAGAAAAGAATTACCTATAGTATTAAAAATTATAAAAAAATATGATAAAAATGCATTTATTTCAATGTCTTCTGCTGCAGGTGTTTTTGGTCAGGGATTTGAACAATTAAGGATATAAGATTTTTTGTTAAAATGTAATAATTTTTTATATAATGAAAATTATAGTATAATAGAGGAGGAAGAAATATGTATGGTTTTGTTGTTATAAAATACAGTGAAATAGGTACCAAAGGGAAAAATAGAAAGATATTTGAAAGTAAATTAATGAACAATATCGTTCTTCAGTTAAATCATAGCGTAAAAGTAAAAAAAATTTATGGCCGAATTATAGTATTCCCAAAAGATAATATAAAAATAGACAAAAAAATGCTATATTCTTTAAAAAAGGTATTCGGAATTAAATCCATTTCGCCTGCTATTGAGGTCGAAAAGGACTATAATGATATCAAAAATAAAATTATATGGTTATTAAAAGAGAATCATGTGGAAAGTGGAACGTTTAAAATAGATGCAAGACGAACCGATAAGTCTTTCCCTATTAGAAGTTTTGATTTAAATAAAAAATTAGGAGAAGATATACTTAATGAGTTTAATAAGCTAACAGTTGATGTTCATAAACCTGAATATTTAATTAAAGTTGAAATAAGACAGGAACTTTCGTTTGTATATTTTGAAAATATCGAATGTTTTGCCGGATATCCAGTTGGTGCAGGTGGAAAAGCAAGTATTATGTTATCTGGTGGAATTGATAGTCCTGTTGCTGCATGGACTATGATGAAGAGAGGATTAAAATTAAATGCTATATCATTTTATAGTCCACCAAGTAATGGGGAAAAAACAATTTTTAAATTATTGGAGTTAAGTAAAAAATTAAGTGAATTCTATCCATTTAATTTTTATCATTATATAATACCGTTTACTGAAGTACAAATGGCTATAAAAAAATTGAAAAAAGATAGTTATTCTTTGATAATGCAAAGAAGATCTATGTTGAGAATAGCTTCAAAACTTGCATGGCATACGGGAAGTGCTGCATTGATCACAGGTGAAAATTTAGGACAGGTAGCATCGCAAACACTGGAAAATATGATTACTATATCTGAAGCTACAGATATGCTGATTTTGAGACCGTTAATAGGATATGAAAAACTTGATATTGTTAGAAAGTCTAAAGAAATAGGTACTTATGATATTTCAATTCTTCCTTATAAAGATAGTTGTGTTGCGTTTTTACCTAAGAGTCCTGCAACCAAATCATTTGTGGATAAAATAAAGTTAATGGAAAATAAAATTGAAGATATAAAAACTTTAGAGTTGAATGCATTAAATAATAGTCTTGTTTATATTATAAAAAATGGTAGTATTATTGATAATTATGTTTTTTCAGAAAAAGAGGGATTAAATAATGAGTAAATTTGTATTATTATTAAAACAGATAATATTAACCATATGGTTTTATATAGGTTTTTTTGGATATGTTGTTATATATGGATCATTAGTCTTATTAATTTCGAAAATAGTTAAAATAATATCAGGTGAAAAAAAAGCTGATGTTTTTTTAAGAAAGGTAGTTTCGAAATTTGGTGAGAGATCCTTTAAATTAATGGGAATAAATGTTATTGTAAAAAGTGATTATGATTTAAACAAGTTAGAAGATGAACCTTATATTATTGTGGCCAATCATCAAAGTCTGCTTGATATACCTTTGATTATTGGCTATGTGCATCCAGTAGGATTTATTGCAAAAAAAGAACTGGAGAAAGCACCTATAATTTCATCTTATATAAAAGCTTTAGGATCAGTTTTTATTGATAGGAAAAATCCATCTCAAGCTGCAAAAGCACTTAGAGAATTAAAGAAAAAATTGAATAATGGAAATAAATTAGCGCTTTTTCCAGAAGGCACGCGAACCTTAGATGGAAAAGTCAAACCATTTAAGAAAGGATCTTTAATGATACCATATCGATATGGAATTAAAATTATTCCAGTATCTATTGATGGGACATATCAAATAATAAAAAAAGGAGACTATTTTCTAACTCCACATGAGATAAAAGTGAGGATCTTTGAACCGATTAATCCAAAAAATTTTGAAAATGAAGAGTCTTTGAGAGATTATATATATCAATTGTTATCAAAAGAAGTAAATTAAATTATTTTTTTCTGTTTAAAGGAAGTGGTTTTATGTTTAAGAAAGTGGACGTTATAACTATGGGGTTGGATAAGGTTTCAAATTCTCCAGTTGTGTTTTTAAGAATAGAACATACGCACATAGGTATTCCTATCTGGATCGGAGCCTGTGAAGCGACTTATCTGGCATTGGCTATAAACAATCAGGAAACTCCAAGGCCGTTAACACATGATCTTCTATTAAATATTTTAGAAAAAGAAAATTATTTTTTAAAAAAAATTGAAATAACTGATATGAAAAATGATATCTATTATTCAACAATTTATTTAGAAAAAGATGAAGATATTATTACTTTTGATTCAAGACCATCTGATGCTATAATTTTAGCTGTAAAAAATCAAATTCCAATATATGTAAGAGATAAAGTTGTTATGGATAATGGAATAGATCTTTCTTTTATACCAATTGATGATCAATATAATGAAGATTCTGAAATCAAAAGAAAAGAATTCAAAGATTTTCTTGAAAATTTTGACATTGATACAATAAAGAAACATTTTTTTGATGAAGGGAATGAAGATAATGAAAATAAATGATTTTAAGGAATTTTTTGATAGAAAATCAAAACGATTTTTTATATTTTTAGATATAGACGATATAATAAAAAAACCTCTTGAATATTCTTTCTTTTCTGGTGGGAAAAGATTACGTCCATGGATAATTTACAATATTGGTCGATATTATAATGTGGATGAAGAAAAACTTCTAAAAATAGGTTTTATAATTGAAATTATTCATACAGCTTCATTAATCCATGATGATTTACCTGCAATAGATAATAGCGAATATCGTCGTGGAAATAAAACAAATCATAAAAAATTTAGTGAATGGCAAGCTATTTTGACAGGAGATCTTGGTTTTATTTTACCATTTAAATTATTTTCTGATTTTGATATTAATGAGTCTTATTTATTAAATAGTTTTTTTTCAGAAACACTGTTAAATCTTATTGAAGGTGAAGCATTAGATGTGGCCTTTGAGAAAAAGTTGCTTAATCCTTCAAAAGATGATATAAAAAAAATGTATGTAAAAAAAACTTCTTCTTTATTTGAATTTTCTTTTGCGTGTATTCCACTGATACTCAATAAAAATGATGATTTTAAGTTATTAAAAATTGCTGGAGAAAATTTTGGGGTATCTTTTCAAATATATGATGATATAAAGGATAAATTTGGAAATTTTGAAGAAGTTGGCAAGGACTTGAATAATGATATAAATAAAATTACCTTTTTAAATATTTTTTCTGTTATGGAAGCAAAAAAATATGCTGATAGTTTATTTAAAGAAACATTGTCTATACTTTCAGAATTAAAAATTTTCAAATTCATCGAATATTTAGAAGAAATAAAATCTATTATTGAAAGGAAATAGATATGGCAAAAAAGAAAAAAGAAAAAAAAGAAAAAATCGAGAAAAAAAGAAAAATAGACTTTAGAAAGATTTTTGGTGGATTAAAAAATATTAACTTTAAAAAGTTGATAAATAATCTGTTATATAACATTAAAAACTTCAAGCATCTTGAAAGAAAAAAAAAGATAAAAATGCTTGGAGGTTTTTTGCTTATTATTTTAATATTTATAGGTTCTTTTTTAATAATACCACGTTTTGCTACAAGGAAATTAAAAATAGAAAGAAATGCAAAATCAGCTTCCATATCAAATTTATTTTTATATGTTCCACCAGATGCTTTTCAATATAAAAAAACATTTACAATAAGACCTTTAAAAGAAAATTCTGCTGAATATCAAAATCTAAAAACTATGGGCAATTTTTATGGACCTATTTATACAATAATTCCTGATGATAATAAAGAAGAATCTTCATTAAAACCAATAAAAATAAAATATCGTATTCCCATGGATCTTTATTATGGTGATTCATTCAATAATTTTTCTATAATGTATGCATCGGATGACGATCCTCCTATTATAAAAAAATTATCTGGTTGTGAAATTTTTAAAGATGAATCATTGGGTACATATGTGGTTCAGGCTAATACATTCCATTTTTCTAAATTCGGATTGTATGTTGATCCTGCACCAAAAGAAGTTTCCTTTGGTTTAAAAACTTTAATTGAAAAACCGCCATCTCTAGAGCCTGATCTTTTATTGGTGCCAGGTGTAGATAACAATTTTTTGGGGTTCGTACCAAATACACAGTCTATAAATAATATATATGGTGAAAATGTCTGGAGTTTGTATTTTCCTAACAGAACTATATGGTATTATAAATATCCATTATTGGAAACAAAACCTAAGAGTTATATGGACGCTTTTTTTGGTTATTTTATCAGAACTGGTTCAAATAGTTATCTTGAATTTGAAGCAGAAAGATTTGCACTTGAGTTAAAAACAAAACAAAATAAACAATTTGACATAATTACACAGGGGATAGGAAGTTTGATTGTGCGTTATGCTTTAGAAAAACATCCTGAAATAAAAAATGTTAGAACTATTAGTATGTTCTCACCGCCAAATAAGGGAATAAATACAGTAAATCCCATTTATTTTAATATAATTTATAAAAAAAGTCCAGAAATTATAGAGTTGACTTATGGATTAAATAAAGAAGAATATAATTCTTTATTTTTGAATATTTCTTCTAAAATGGATCTTATTTCTGCGTATTACAAAGAACTTTTGCCAGACTCTGATTTTATAAAAAAAATAAATACTTTACCCAGAAGAAAGGATATAAAATATTATATTTATACTGGAACCATTCCTGATATAAATATTCATATAAAAAATACAAAATTAGCAACGTTTTATCCAGAATTCATAAATGGTTATGGTGATGGTCTTGTGACTATTGAAAGTGCTAAATTGGATGGAGCTAAATTTTATACATTTGAAATACCATATAACAAACTATTTTCTGATAATGATGTTCTGAAAATATTACAAAAAAATTTATCGCTTGGAATACAAAAAGTAGCTGTTCCAGAAATAAAGGATGACAGTTTTCCTGAAACCAAAAAAGCAATTGAAGAAACAAAAGTGAAAGAAAAATTAAAAAAAGAAGAAATTTCTAAAATCTTTGAAAAACCTCAAAATTATGAAAATATTAAACTGTTGAATTTTTCAGAACAATTATTATATTTGGAAAATATAATATATGGTAAAATATACAATTTGAATGGAAATATATTGATAGCATCAAATAAAGGTGTATTTGATACTGATGGAAATAATATTTTAAATAAAAATGTTCTCGGAAGTCTTGAGTATAAAAATAGATTGTATATAACGACTAATGATGGAATATATGCTATTGATAATAGTTCTTATGAATTTATAAAGATAAGAAATATTGATTTTAATATACATGATAATGTTTTTTATTTACCAGAGATAAGAAAATATATATATGTTGATTATAGTAATGGATTAGCCAAAATTTATGAAAATAATAATCTTATAGCTGATAAAGTGATATTTAATTCTTTAAAAGTTTTAAATAATAATTTTTACTTGGTATTGGGAGATAAAATATTAAAAAGGACAAAAGACAAATGGGAAACAGTTATAACCAAAAATGGAATTAAAAATATAATAAATACCGATTTTGGTTATTTTACAGATTATTATTCCCAATCATATTATATATATTTATTAACTTCTGATTATAAATTAATAGTTTATAATACAAAGAATCATAAAGTTCAAATACTTGGTAATACTGATGTTGGCAAATTCAAATTGATTGAAAATAATAATAGATTATGGATTTTTGACAGAAATTATGTGACGTATATTGATTTGGAAAATAAAATTTTTCCTGGAAAATACCAATCAATTTCAGATTATAATATAATAGATGTAGCTACTTATAAAAAAGATTCTTTTTTACTTTTGATAAAAAAAGATAGGGGATTTGAATTATGGATAACAGATTACTAAAAAAGCTTTTTTTCATTCTGTTTTTATTTACAACATTAATAAGTTTTTCTCAAACCTTTTTAGATAAAGCTGAAGTATATTATTTTAATGGTAAAAGCGCTTTTCAAACTGGAAATTATAAAAGCGCAGAGCTTTTTTTTGAAACAGCATTAAAATTTTCTGCTGAAATAGAAATAAAGTATCCTGATATAAGATATATGTTAGGGTGGACAAAATTTTATTTAAGAAAATATGACGAAGCAAAGAAATATTTAAAGTATTATACTGACGATCCAAAGGTTTCTCTTGCATTAAAAAGTATTGAGGCTGGAAATATTCGTGAAGATTTGCATTTTAAATCTTTGAAATTAGATTCTACTGTACAATCGACAGAATCAACGTCTAATAATAATTTAAAAATAGGAGTTATTTATTACATTATTGTAGCTTTTGTTATATTGCTAATTGTGATAATAATGGGATTTTTGATTTACTTTTTTGTTTTTAGAAAATATTCATTTGTTACAAGTCAACCTATAAAAGGAAATATTGATGATATTGTTAGAATTGAAGAACCCAGTGAAGAAGAACCTTCTATTCCGGTAGAAGAAATATTGGAAGTAAAAATTGACGAATTAGAAGAGTTATGGGATGAATATGAAAAAATGAAAAAGAAAATGGATATTGAAGATGATGAAAATAATGAGAATTTTGAACAAATTAACCAAAGAGAAACTTTACAAGCAATTGAAACAAATCTCGAAGAAATAAATGTTGATGAATTGTTAGATGAAGCTTCAACTGAAGATATTAATATAGATATAGAAGATGTATTGGAAGAGGAAGAAGTTCATAAAACTGTTAAAGGTGAAATGAACGAATCTGAAAATACTAAGGACGAAACAATTTCTGAGGAGATAGAAAATGAAGAGATAAAAGAGGTTAATGATAATATTGAAATTGAAAACAATGTAGAGGATGAAAATATCGAATCATTTATTCAAAAAGAAAAAATGACAAGCCTGGATGAAATTGAAACAATTAAACCAAATATTGATGTTATCACTAAATATAATAAAATAATGTCTGAACCTGAAGGAAGCATAATTGTATCTAATATTAAAGGTTTAGGAAGTTTAGATAAAATAGACGAGGAAGTTAAAAAGAAAGGAGGATTATTTTCAAAAGGAGATTTGCACAATATTTTCAAAGAAATTTTTGCGGAGAAAAACAGAGATTCTTTAATGATAGAATGATGGAGCGGGCGACGGGACTCGAACCCGCGACCCTCAGCTTGGGAAGCTGATGCTCTACCAACTGAGCTACACCCGCATTCACAATAAAGTATTATACCATTTTTCAAAAAAAATTTCAAGGGGGTCTAGTATGCAGGATAAATTATTTAAAATTACACTACTAATTTCCATCCCTATTATGTTTATTTTATTAATATTTTTATTGCCAAAAGTGTTTTCTGGAAATTTAATTTTAAATCCAGTATTAATATCAATTGGACCTTTTCAAATTAGATGGTATGGTTTATTGATAGCTACAGGAGTATTTTTGAGCATTTTTTTAGCGAATGATACTGCAAAAAAATGGAATATTTCTGAAAATGATTTATTTAATGCTATTATAATCGGTCTTATTTTTGCTATTATCGGTGCTAGATTATATTACGTTATATTTAATTGGGATATATATTCAAAGTTACCTTTTTCAGAAATATTTAAAACATGGCATGGTGGCTTGGCGATTCATGGAGGTATTTTGGGAGCGTTACTTTCTGTATTTTTATATACTAAGATGAAAAAAAACCTTACCTTTAATTTTTTAAAAGGGCTTGATTTAATGGCTCATGTTCTTCCGTTAGGGCAGGCAATTGGTCGATGGGGCAACTTTTTCAATTATGAAGCATATGGTAGTCCTACCGACTTGCCCTGGAAAATGTATATACCATATTCATTCAGAATGCCTGGATATGAAAATTTTAAATATTTTCATCCGACGTTTTTGTATGAATCTATATGGGATCTGGTAATATTTTTATTTTTATTTTATTATGCAAGAAACAAAAAGAAATTTGATGGAGAAATAATATCGTTGTATTTAATTTTATATTCTTTAGGAAGAGCATTTATAGAGATTTTAAGAACAGATTCACTAATGTTTTTAGGAATGAAAGTTGCAGTATTAATAAGCATTTTATTTATAATATTTGGAGTATTTTTATACTTTTATTTAAAAAAACAAGCTGTATCTTCAAAAACAAGTATCAAAAAATCACATTAAAATTAGACAAGAAATATTCACTAATTAAGGAGGGAAAATATGAAAAAGGCATATATAGGGAAAGCTATGGATATTGAACCAATTACATATGACGATGGTATAAAAGTAAAAAAGGCTCATAAAAGAGTATTAATAGGAAATAAATTAGGAGCTCCAAATTTTGTGATGAGATTGTTTGCTCTGGAAAAAGATGGATATTCCCCAAGGCATTCACATAATTGGGAACATGAAGTTTTTGTTTTAAAAGGGAAATTGGAAGTATTTGATGGTGAAAAATACGTTGTTGCAGAAGAAGGTGATTTTGTATTTGTTCCGCCGAATGTAGAACATCAGTTTAAAAATATAAATGATGGTGAAAGTCAGTTTATTTGTGTAATACCAAAAAGTGGAGGAGAGTAATAAGTGAGATTAATAGATACCCATTGCCATTTGAATCTTATAGAAAATAAAGAAGATATAATAAAATCATTTAAGGAAAATAATGTGAATTTTGTTATTGAAGTTGGTATAGATATTGAAAACTCATTTAAATCTTTAGAATTAGCTGATAATCATAAAAATATATATTGTGCTGTAGGAATACATCCCAATGAATCAAAAAAATTATCAAATAAAGATTTTGATACAATTAATATATTAGCGAAAAATGAAAAAGTTGTTGCTATAGGTGAAATAGGACTGGATTATTATAGAGAATATACTACAAAAAACGAACAATATTATTCATTTGTAAATCAATTTAATCTAGCTAAAGAAAATAAATTGCCTGTGATTTTGCATATCAGGGATGCATATGATGATGCATTTAATTTAATAGTAAATGAAGGAGTTAATGAAGATTTAGGTGTTGTTCATTGTTTTTCATCTGATTGGAAAACAGCAAAGAAATTTTTAGATTTAGGTTTTTATATTGGAATAGATGGCCCAATTACATTTAAAAACAATTATAAATTAGTTGAGGTTGTAAAAAATACTCCTGTTGAATATATATTGCCAGAAACAGATTCTCCTTTTTTAACTCCTGTCCCTTTTAGAGGTAAGAAAAATAATCCTATTTATACAAAATATATAATAACAAAAATAGCTGAGATAAAAAATATTAATCCTGAAGAATTATCGGAAATATTTATAGAAAATGCTAAAAAACTTTTCAAGAGAATAAAAATATAATAGCCTTGCGGCTATTATATTTTTATTTTATGATATGATATAATATAGGTTCTCTAAAAAGTCTCAAATGAAACGAAGACTCGAAGATTGTCCGTACACGCTACCGCGGGTATTGGTTTAAATATTTTTGATTTTATAAAAAATCTAAGCGTGAATGAAAGCCGTCAAAATTACATTGATGTAATTGAGCGAAACAATACACGATGTATTGTTTGAGCGATGGCTGAAAATGAATAATTTTAAGGATAATTGCTGTCTGAGTGAATTTGTTTAGACGTTCTAATATTTTTGTTTTATGATATAATATTATAAAAAAGAGAAATGAGGGATAATGTGAAAATATTAAAAAAACAGAGAAACAAAATTTATACTATTAGCTTAATAGGAGAATTTACTCTTTATGATGTTCATGATTTTAATAATGAAATTTCTGAATTTATTAGAAAAAAAGATATAACAACTATTATAATGGATTTTTCCGGACTCACAGCAATAGATAGTACTGGAATTGGTCAACTAATTTCTTTTCAAAAGAAGTTAAATGAAAAAGGAAAAGAATTGATATTGATTAATATGGATGAAAAAATTCAAAAACTTTTTGCCTTATTAAAGCTACAGGAAGTTTTTAATATACAAAAATAAATAGGAGGTTTGTTTATGAAAATATTAATTTTTTTTATTGCTATAATGATTTCTTTATTAGGGGTATTTTTTTCTTCAATTCCAGTTCTTCCTATTGTATTAGAAGCTTTAGCAGCAATAGTTTTTTCTATGATATTTGAAAAAGGAAAATGGTTATATTTGATTTTATTTTTTGTAGTTTTTATACTTGTTGTAATTAATTATATGCCGTCCTTTGAATTTGTTCTAACTATAAAATAATTGAATCGGAGGGGTATTAATGCTAAAAACTTTAAAATTTGTTTTTGAAAAGGAATTAAGGCAAAAATCGTTTTATTTGATTTTTATTTCGATTTTGCTCTTTCTTCCGGGAGATCTAGGAAATTTATTTGCAGTACTATTTGCATCAACTTTATTTACAAAAGAACTTGAAAATAAAAATTTTTCTCTTATGTCAACTCTTCCTGTATCAAGAGCTGATTTATATTTGTCATATTATATATTTGGAGCAAGTTTTTTATTGTTTTCAAAAAGTATTTATTATGGTATAACAAATAATTCTGATTTTTATGGTCTTTTTAGTTCGCTACTTTTTTTTGCTTTTTTTTATAGTTTGAGTATTTTATCTTCAATAAAAGGATTAGGTGGTATTTATATTCCAATTTTTGTATGGTTGATTGATTTGTTTTTAAAATCTAATAATTTAATAAAAGATTATAGTCTTGTAATACAAAAAAATGTGTTTATAAATATATTATCTACTTTTTTGTTTTTTTCTACGATGATTATTTTCCATTTTTCGGATTCTTCTAATTACACAAAAAATAAAAATAAATTATTTACCATAATAAGTTTAGTATTTATTTTAATTATAATATCGTGGATTATAATAAAATCATTGAGGTGAAATTATGATAGAAGTTATAAATCTGGAAAAATCATATGGGCCAAAACCAGCTTTAATTGATGTGAATCTTACAATAAATCCAGGAGATATATACGTGTTGGTTGGACCGAACGGTGCTGGGAAAACAACAACTTTAAAATGTATATATGGAGATTTAAAGCCTGATGATGGTGAAATTCTTATTTTCGGAAAAAAATTGAATAAATTCAGAAAGAGAAATATTTCGGTTTTATTGGAGGATAAAGTAACTTTTAAAGGATTATATCCATATGATTATGCTGAATTATGGAAAATTTTATACCCTAATTGGAATGATAAAAAATATAAAGAATTAATGATGGAATTTAAATTGCCAATAAATAAACCTGTACATGCATTTTCTTCTGGTATGAAAACGCTTTTTTATATAATTCTAATGTTTTCATCGAGGCCGAAAATTATGATTTTAGATGAACCTACACAGAATATTGATCCTGTAAAAAAGGATAAGATCCTTAAAATGCTTAAAGATTTTGTGTCAAATAAAGAAAATATCGTTATAATGTCTACTCATCATATAGAAGAAGTCGAGTTAATAGCCACCAATTTTGCAATAATCAATGCAGGAAAAACAACTTTTGAAGGTAATATAGAAAAAGCTTTATCAGAACATAAAATTGTAAAACAAAGTGAAATGACAGAAGAAATGGAAATAATTACACCGCTGGATGAAGGAATTCTTGTGAAAACTGATGAAAATATTGGTAGAAATCCTGACTTTAGAGAAGTTGTTTTAGGATATTTAAAAAAATAACCCATATTTTGGGTTATTTTTTTTATAGGTACTTGTAAATAATAAGTTTTTTATGTTATAATATGATTATCAAAAAAATACTTATTATTAAAAATTAATATTTAAGTTTCTTGTTTTTTACATTATTTTTTAAGGGAGGGATAGTATGAAGAAGTTTTTATTGGTATTACTACTTATTGTATCTCTGTTAGCTTTTTCTTCTAAGGTTTTAGTTGTTGGAACTACTGACAAGATTAGAACTCTTGATCCGGCAAAATGTTATGATTATTTTTCAAGCAACATTCTTCAAAATGTTTTATCAGGTCTTGTTGATTATGAAATTAACACATCAAATTTAATTCCATCATTAGCTCAAAAGTGGGAAGTTTCTCCTGATGGGTTAGTTTACACATTTTATCTTAGAAAAGACGCTAAATTTGATGATGGAACACCTATTGATGCATCAGTGATGAAATATTCCATTGATAGGGCTATGAAATTAAATGGAGACCCGGCATTTTTATTAACAGATATTGTTGAAAGTACAAAAGTAGTGGATAATTACACATTCCAAATAAAATTAAAATATCCATTTTCTGCTTTTGTATCTGTATTAGGATATACAGTTGCATGGCCTGTAAATCCAAAATTATATCCGGAAAATGCTTTTTATGAAGGAGCACCTTCATCATCTGGTCCATATAAAATTACAGAATGGATTAGAGATGTAAGAATTGTATTGGAAAAGAATGATAAATATTTTGGTCCAGCACCAAAAACAGATAAAGTAGTTATTACTTTTTATGAAAGTGCTGCAACACTTAGATTAGCTCTCGAAACAGGGCAAATTGATATAGCATTTAGACACCTTGATCCAAGGGATATTAATGATTTAGAAAACAATCCTAATATAAATGTTTTAAAAGGTAGTAGTCCTCAAATAAGATATTTAGTATTAAATACAAAACAAGCACCTTTTTCAAATCCTTTAGTCAGAAAAGCTATAATGTATGCAGTTGATAGACAGAGAATTGTGGATGATGTTTTTGTTGGTCTTGCTCAGCCTTTGTATTCAATGGTTCCAATGGGGATGTGGAGTCATAAGGATGTATTTCCAGAAAGGAATTTAAGAGCTGCTAAAAGATTATTACAGCAGGCTGGTTATTGGACAGATAAACCTTTAACCATAGATTTATGGTATTCTCCTACACATTATGGAACAACAGAAGCAGATGTTGCTCAGGTATTGAAAGAATCATTGGAAGAAACGGGTATTATTAAAGTAAATATTAAATATGCAGAATGGTCTACATATGTGGATTATTTCTTGAATGGAACAATGGGTTTATTTTTATTAGGTTGGTATCCAGATTATATAGATCCTGATGATTACTTGTGGCCATTTTTGAGTATAAATGGTGCAAAATCCATGGGTAGTTTTTATGAAAATCCTGTTACAGAATCAATTATGAAAGCTGCAAGAATATGTGTTGATCAAGAAGCAAGATCAGAACTTTATGCTCAAACTCAAAATCATTTAGTTGTTGATGTTCCGAATATTCCTTTATGGCAGGGAGTCGCTGTTGTTGCTTCACAAAAGAATATAAAAGGTGTATTGTTAGAACCAACACAAATTTTCAGGTATTATCTAATCGAAAAGAAATAATAAATTCCCCGCCAGATGGCGGGGTTTTTAAAAGAGGTGATAATTTTGTCCTTAAAAGATTATATATTTACACGTATTTTATTGGCTATTCCTATGATGTTTATATTATTAATCGTAATATTTTTTGTTTTAAGAATTATTCCTGGCGACCCGGTATTAGCTATTTTAGGAGGTAAAGCTCCACAGGAAGTTATAGAGCAAAAACGCCATGAATTGGGTCTTGATAAACCTATAATAATTCAATTTTTTGATTATGTTGGAAATTTATTAAAAGGAGATCTTGGGAAATCTACACTTACATCAAGACCGGTATGGAATGAAATAAAGGATAGATTTCCTGCAACCGTTGAATTAACCTTATTTGCTTTCATTGTTGCAGTCTTAATAGGTGTTTTTTGGGGAAGTACTGCAGCGGCACATCGCGATGGAATTATTGATGTTACTGCAAGAGTATATGCTGTTTTTATTTATGCTATACCTGTTTTCTGGTTTGGATTGATGATGCAATATTATTTTGGTATGGTTTTAAGGTGGCTTCCAGTTGCTGGAAGATTATCCCCTATAGTATCTTTAGATACTAAAACGGGATTTTTCCTATTAGATTCTTTGATAACTGGGAATTGGGAAGCTTTTATTGATGTATTAAAGCATTTATTAATGCCTGGTATAACATTGGGATTAGTTATTTCGAGTATATTTTTGAGAATGGTTCGAAATAATACAATACTGATGTTATCTCAGGATTTTTCTACGGCCGCAAGGGCACGAGGAATCAGCCAAAGAAGAATATTATATAAACATGCATTAAAAAATGCTATGGTTCCTATATTAACTGTTATGGGACTTCAATTGGCTATTTTATTAGCTGGTGCTGTTTTAACTGAAACAACTTTTTCGTGGCCTGGGCTTGGAAGTTATCTTGTTATGAAAATAAGATATAGAGATTTTCCAGCTATTCAGGGAACTATAGTGTTTTTTGCGTTTTTCGTCATTGTTATAAGTATTGTTGTTGATATAATAAATGCATTAATTGATCCAAGAGTCAGATATTGAGGTGATATTATGGAAGAAAAATTTTATTCTCATAAAATATCTTCTTTTTTTAAGGAGTTATTTAAAACTGGGACTGGATGGATAACGTTTGCTGGCGCTATGATTTTAATATTCTATATTTTAATGGCTATTTTCGCTCCTCAATTAGCTCCATATAATCCAATTCAAAGGGTTGGGAGAGCTTTAAGTGCCCCTGACAGCCAATTTATTTTCGGAACAGATAATCTTGGTAGGGATATATTTAGTAGAATATTATATGGCGCCAGAATAGCTTTATCCATAGCTTTTATTTCTGTTGGTTTTGCATCATTATTTGGAATACCACTGGGATTATTATCTGGATATATCGGAGGACCTTTTGATAGAGTTTTAACGCTGATAATGGATGCAATATATTCTTTTCCGGGATTGATTCTAGCAATAGCTATTGCTGCAGTATTGGGTCCTGGCATGATTAATATTGCTTTATCAATCGCTGTTGTTTATACACCGACTTATTTTAGGGTTATAAGGAATCAGGTATCCAGTATAAAAAATGAGCTATATGTCGAAGGTGCACGAGCGATAGGGGCAAAAAATTGGGAAATATTATTTAAGTATATATTGCCTAATGTATTGCCTTCAGTGGTTGTTGTTCTTTCTATGAATCTTGCCGATGCAATTATGACAGAGGCTGGATTGAGTTTCCTGGGTTTAGGAATAGCTCCGCCTACTCCTGATTGGGGGTATGATTTAAGCAATGGGCAGAGATTTGTTTTATCAAGAGCATGGTGGGGAATATTATATCCTGGTATGGCTATAATAACAATTGTTCTAGGTTTTTCATTATTTAGTGAAGGACTTAATGAACTATTAAATCCTACTATACGTGAGAGAAGGTGATGTTGTTGATATTGCAAATAAAAGACTTAAATATAAATTATGAAGTTAAACGAGGATATGTTAGTGCAGTTCAAAATGTGAATATTACGTTGTCTGAAAATGAAACATTAGGGTTAGTTGGTGAATCAGGATGTGGAAAATCCACACTGGGAAAATCATTGTTAAAAATACTACCTAAAAATGCAAAGATTTTAGGAGAAATATTATTTAAAAATAAAAATATAGCAACTTTCAATGAAAAAGAAATGAGAAAAATAAGAGGCAAGCATATTTCGATGATTTTTCAGGATCCTATGACTTCGCTAAATCCGATTATGAAGGTAAAAGATTTATTTCTGGAAACAATAAAAGTTCATTATTCTGAAATTCCCGAAAAAGAAGCTTTAGATATGTCTGCAAAAATTCTATCAGATGTTGGTATAGATCCTATAAGGATGAATGAATATTCCTTTCAATTTTCTGGTGGTATGAGACAAAGAGTTATGATTGCACTTTCTTTGGTTTTAAAACCTGAAATAGTTGTTGCAGATGAACCAACTACTTCTTTAGATGTTATTGTTCAAGCACAGATAATGGAAGTATTAAAAAAACTCAAAGATGAGCATAAAATGTCAATGATTTTAATAACACATGATCTTGGAGTTGTTGCAGAATTGGCTGATAGAATTGGTGTTATGTATGCCGGTCATCTTGTTGAATTAGCAACTGCTGAAAAAATATACTATGAGCCAAAACATCCATATACTCAAGCTTTATTAAAATCAATACCAAATACAAATATAGATGATAGAGAGTTGAAATATATACCTGGGGATCTTCCAAATCTTGTTAAACCACCCAAAGGATGTAGATTTGCATCACGTTGTCCATATGCAAAAAATATATGTCATGAACAGGTGCCTCCAGATTTTGTTGTAGATGAAACAAGAGTTAAATGTTGGTTATATGAGAAGGTGAAAGTATGAACGAAGTTTTAATTGAAGTAAAGAATTTAAAAAAATATTTTCCTTTGAAAAGAAGTATTTCAGAATTTTTAACAGGAAAAGAGCAAAAATTCGTAAAAGCTGTTGATGATATTTCTTTCATAATAAAGAAAGGCGAAACACTTGGATTGGTTGGAGAATCTGGTTCTGGAAAAACTACTACTGGAAGAATGGTTTTAAGATTATTGGAACCAACATCTGGAACAATAAAAATAGATGATATTGATATTACTTCACTAACTAATGAAGAATTAAGAAAATTCAGAAGAAAAATTCAGATAATCTTTCAGGACCCTATGGCGGCTTTAAATCCTTATATGAAAATAGGAGAAGCTATACGACATGCTCTTCAAATACACAAAGTAGGAAAAAATTATTCAGAACAGAAAAAAATTGTTTATGAAATTATGGAACGCGTGAATTTAAAACCCGCTGAAGAGTATTATAATAGATATCCGAGAGATTTATCCGGCGGGCAAAGGCAAAGAGTTGTTATAGCAAGAGCTCTTGTTTTAAAACCGGAATTTGTTGTAGCAGATGAAGCAATTGCTATGCTTGATGTATCAGTTCGTTCTCAGTTATTGAAATTAATGATAGATTTAAAGGAAGAATTTAATTTAACTTATTTATTTATTACTCATGATTTGGCTACAACAAAATATATATGTGATAGAATAGCTGTAATGTATCTTGGGAAAATTGTTGAAATTGGAACTTTTGAGGATATATATAGAAATCCCGCGCATCCTTATACCAAAGCCTTAATTTCAGCAGTTCCAGAACCTGATCCTAAATTAAAAAAGAAAAAGATAATTCCTAAAGGTGAGGTGCCAAATGCAGTAAATCCACCTAAGGGGTGTAGATTTCATCCAAGATGTCCTTATGCTATGGATATTTGTAAAGTTGAAGAACCAAAAACAATAAAACTTGATAATCAACATGAAGTGAACTGTCATTTATTTAATAAGTAACCCCCGTTTTGCGGGGGTTATTATAATTTACATTTCATTACAAAATTTTAGAATGCAGAATGAACTAATTTTATATTTTCTTTCTTAATATATCCATTTCTTCTAAATCAAGGTCAACCTTCACAATTATATTTGGATTTGCTGTTTCTATTATCTTTTCTTCCTGCCCTTTTCTCATTTTTATCATTTCTGGCATTATAATTTTTATAGGATCACCTGTAGGCTTTATAATTTCAACTTCTTCGCCTGTGGAAATTTTACTTCTTATTTCCAGAATGCTTTTTCCATCACGACTTTTTCCAAGTGATTTTGCAACAATTTCATGAGTTTTATTGTATGATGATGAATCATAATTCTGTCCATCTACACCTGGATTTCCAAAATAAAATCCTTTTGTATATTTTCTATTACTTACAGAATTGAGATATTCCATCCATTCTGGTTTATATTTATAATTTCCAGAATAGTATAAATCAATTGCTTCTCTATAAACCTTTGTTACTATAGCACCGTAATATATACCTTTCATTCTACCTTCAATCTTTAAACTATCAATACCTGTGTCTAAAATCTGGTCTATAAATTCTATAGTACAAAGATCTCTGGAATTCATTATAAAGGTTCCTCTTTCATCTTCAAAAATTGGATAATATTCACCTGGGCGTGTTTCTTCAACTAAATTATACTTCCATCTACATGGTTGAGCGCATGCACCACGATTCGCATCTCTTCCTGTTAAATAGTTACTCAACAAACATCTTCCGGAAATAGACATACACATAGCGCCGTGGATAAACACTTCTAATTCCACATCGGGAACTTTATCTCTAATTTCTCTAATTTCTTTTAATGATAATTCTCTTGCTAAAATAATTCTTTTTGCTCCCATTTCTTTCCAGACTTTTACACTCATCCAATTTGTATTGCTTGCTTGAGTACTTACGTTGATTTCTAAATTTGTATTATCTCTTACAATTTTAAAAACGCCTAAATCAGCAACAATAACAGCATCAACTCCAGCTGACTCAAGAAATTTTGCATAATCAGCAACTTTTTCTATTTCATTGTTATGAGCGATTATATTTAGAGTAACATATATTTTTTTTCCAAGTGAATGTGCATAATTTGCAGCTTCAATAATTTCATCATTTGAAAAATTCCCTGCCAATGCTCTTAAATTGAAAAATTTTCCGCCAAGGTATGCAGCATCTGCACCGTAGCGGAAAACCATTTTTAATTTTTCCATATTACCAGCAGGGGAAAGTAATTCAACCTTTTTCATTATCTTTCCTCCCGTTTGTTTTTAATTAATTTCAATTAATTCAATTTCAAATGTTAAATCTTTTCCAGCAAGTGGATGGTTTGTATCCATTTTTACTATTTCATCAGTAACTTCAAGGATTTTTGCTAAAAATACATTTCCTGTAGAATCACCTAATTGTACAGTTTGTCCCAATGCTTCATCAATATTTGGTGGGAAGTTCTGTTTTGGTAATTCAAATACTTTTTCCTCAGAATATTCACCATATGCTTCTTTTGATGGGATAGTTATAGTCTTTTTTTCACCGAGTTCCATACCTATGATTGCTTCTTCAAAACCAGGTATTACCTGTCCTGTTCCCAGTGTGAATTCTAAAGGTTCTCTTCCGTTTGATGTATCAAAAACACTTCCGTCATTTAATGTTCCTGTGTAATGTACTTTTACAGTATTACCTTTTTCCGCTTTCATAATTATTCCGCCTTTCTCTTTTTTTCTTTTGCTTTTGAAATAATAGGTTTTCTACCTCTCTTTTTCTTTTTAAATGCCTGTAATATGATTTCTGCTTCTTCAAAAGGTACAGTCATAAATGAAAATTTGTCAAGTATTTTTACATCTTTTAAATATATGTTTTGTATATTTGTATATTCTCTTATCATATTTTTTAGTTTTTCTATAGTTAAATCATCTTCTCTTCCAAGAGCTACAAATAATCGTGTTTTTCCTTTTTTATCAATAGATGATACTTCTTTTATTTCTCTATAATTTCTTTCATCTAATTCATCCTGAAATGCATATTTTAATACTGCAGCTAAAACTTCTTCAGGGTTATTATTTTCAAGCATTTCTCTGGATAAAGAAAGGTAATTATTATATGCATTATGCTCTAAGATACTGTTTATTTCACTTTTAATTCTAAGTTTTTTTGTTTCAATTACATCTTTTATTTTTGGTATTGGTTTCTTTTTAATGTTGCTTTTTGAAATACGTTTAATAAATAATAATTTTCTGTATTCTTCTGGAGTTACAAACGTAATAGCTGTTCCCTCTTTTCCAGCTCTTCCAGTTCTTCCTATTCTGTGAACATATGATTCTGGATTTTGAGGCAATGAGTAGTTTATAACATGAGTTAAATCATTTATATCTATACCTCTTGCAGCAACATCCGTTGCAACCAATATATTAGCTCTTTTAGATTTGAATTTTTTTAATATACGTTCTCTTTGATATTGAGAGAGATCACCGTGTAATGCTTCGGCATTATATCCTCTGTCGATAAGTCTATTTGATACTGTATCTACATCTACCTTTGTTCTACAAAACACTAGTCCGTAAAAATTTGGTTCAATATCAATTATTCTGCATAATGCTTCAAATTTATCCTGTTCAGAAACTTCAAAGTATATTTGTTCTGTTAATTCGGTGGTTAATTGCTCGGGTTTTACAGATATTATTTTATAATTTTTCATATGTCTTTTAGCTAATGAGATAATTCTTGATGGCATTGTAGCAGAGAAAAGTAATATTTGCCTATTTTCAGGAGCTTTTGATAAAATTTCTTCAACATCATCTATGAATCCCATATCTAACATTTCATCAGCTTCATCAAGAATAAAATACCTCACATGACTTAAATCCAGGGTTTTTCTTTTAATATGATCCAAAACCCTTCCAGGAGTTCCAACTACAATATCAATGCCTTTTCTCAACCTATTAATTTGATTTTCTATAGATTGACCACCATAAATAGGAAATACAGTTAGTTTATTATTTCCTTTTAATGAATTAATTTCTTCAGCGACCTGAACTGCCAATTCTCTTGTTGGAGTTAATATTATAGTTTTTACTTTTTTAGATGGTTTTAATTTTTCTATTAAAGGCAGTCCAAATGCAGCGGTTTTTCCAGTTCCGGTTTGTGCCTGGCCAATAATATCAACATCCTGTTTCAATAATAATGGTATTACTTTTTCCTGGATTGGGGTAGGTTCTTCAAAACCTTTCTTTTTTAATGCTTTTAATGTTCCTTCAGATAATCCTAATTCTCTAAACTTTTCTAATTTTACCATTTTCAACCTCTTTCCACAATAAATTTTTCAGGTATTCCAATGCAAGGACATACCCATCGAGTCCTAACCCTGCTATTTGTCCATCACATACAGGGGCTATTACACTGTATTTTCTAAATTCTTCTCTTTTATATATATTAGAAATATGCAATTCAATTTTTGGTATGTTTAAAATTTCCAGAGCATCCCTAATTGCATAACTATAATGTGTATAAGCTCCTGCGTTGATAATTAACCCTTTGAAATCCTCTTTTTGAAGACGGTTGATTATATCTCCTTCAACATTTGATTGAAAAATTTCGATATTTATTCCATTTTTTTTTGACCAGAGATTTATTTTATCAATTAAATCTTCATAAGTGAATCTACCATATATATTGTTCGGGCGTTTCCCTAACATATTAAGGTTAGGACCATTAACTATTAATATCATATCATAAATCCCCCTTAAAATTTTTTATAATTTTTATTCTTAACTCAAACTTTC
Source organism: Marinitoga sp. 1155 (assembly GCF_001021175.1). NCBI lineage: Bacteria > Thermotogati > Thermotogota > Thermotogae > Petrotogales > Petrotogaceae > Marinitoga > Marinitoga sp. 1155. The sequence continues at coordinate 28,959 of NZ_AZAX01000028.1, forward strand.
CAGTATTGTTACTACAAATAATTTAAAATATCTATTTTTTTTAATTCTACATTTCCCACAGTATTAATTATTGGAATTGTAATTTGATTTTTGGATATTATTTTTTTATCATGTAAAATAAATTTTTTTAATTTATTTATATTAATATTCATATTATAAATATTTTCCGGGATAATTTCTTCAAGAAAATCCAGGATTAGTTTTTTATCCTTTATATTAGATCCAAATAATTCAATTTCTTTCTTTATTCCCCATCCTACAGCCAAACCATGTGATATACCTGTAATACTTTCAAACGCATGACCAAATGTATGTCCTAAATTCAAAATTTTTCTTATATTATTATCAAAAGGATCTTTTGATACAATTGACAATTTTGTTTTTACAGAAAATTTTATTATATCCATGATTATATTTAAGTCCCTTTTTTTTATTTTTTTTATATTATCTAAAAATAAAGATATATTTCCATCTATAATCGCTAATTTGAAAGCCTCTATTATTCCCTCATAATAATTCTCGTTTTTTTGAGATATAACAGTTAGTGGATCTATAATTACTTTATCGGGAACTTTAAATGTACCTATAATATTTTTTATATCTTCAAAATTTATAGCATTTTTTCCACCAAGAGCAGCATCTACTTGGGATAAAAGCGTTGTTGGATAAAATATTGTTTTTATTCCTCTTTTGAATGTACTGCCTATAAATCCTATTAAATCTGTAACTGTTCCTCCGCCAACTCCGTATATAGCATCTTTTTTGTTTATATTATTTTTAATTAAATACAGGTATATTTTTTTTACATTTTCAATGTTCTTGATTTTTTCGCCATTTTCCAAAATATACGGATTAATAAAATTATTTCCATATATTTTATTCACAATTTCACTTGTAAAAATGTTTTTTTTATCTTTTAAATCTTCAATTCCCTTAACTTTAAAAATTATTTTTTGAAAATCATTAACTATTTCTGAAGATTTTTTTTCGCAGATTTCATACAATATTTTTGCTGTAGATTCATAAATATCGAAATTTTTTAAATCAATTTTTTTAAAATTTTCATATAATTCTTTTCTTTTATTCCATATATCATATAATTTATATTTTCCATTTTTTAATAATGGTCTATTTTCTGTATCTATTCTTTTTAATAATATTTCAATTGGCACATACAAAAAAAGAGTTTTATGTTTTTTCAATATTTCTCTGTTTTCTTTTTTTAAGATTATGCCGCCACCTGTAGAAATAATGGCATCTTCATTTTCAGTTTTTTTCAATATTTTAGTTTCCACATCTCTGAAATATTCTTCACCTTTTTGAAGAAATATATGATGGATTTTTTTTCTTTCAAGTTTTTCTATCTCTGTATCTATATCTATAAACTTTTTATCTAAAATATCGCTTAAAATCTTACCAAGGGTCGTTTTTCCAGATCCCATCATTCCAATTAAATAAATTGGCATTATTATACCTCCTGATTATATCATTTACATTATCATTGCCGAATCTATCTAAAATACTTTCCATTAATATTAGAGATAAAGCATTCTCGAATATTACAATACTTGCTGGGACAACAGTAACATCAGATCTAATATAAGGAGCCTTTGTCTCCTGTATATATTCCAGATCTATGGAATTTAATGGTTCTCTGAGTGTGGGTATTGGTTTTAAAAATACTGTTATTTCAATGTTTTCACCATTGGTAAACCCAGCCTCTATTCCACCGGCGTTATTGCTTTTTCTTCTTATTTTGTTGTTTTCAATATAGAACTCATCGTGATATTCTTTTCCAGATAGAGAGAAATCCGTATTTCCTATAATTACTCCTTTCACTGAAGGAATAGCCATAAACAGTTTTCCAATTTTTGAATCCAACCTTTCAAATATTGATGAATATCCTCCAATTCCAGGTTTGACATTTTTAGCAATCACTTTTATCAAACCGCCGAGAGTATTACCAGATTTTTTCATTTTGTCTATGTATTTTTTTATATTATTGGAAATTTTTCCATCTTCAGTTTTCAATTCTCCTATTCTTTCTATATAAGCTGAAATTTTTATATTCAAATTATCCAGAAATTGTCTGGCAATATTACCTATTGCAGTTAAAACTACTGTCCATCTTGCACTGGTTCTTTCAGTATATATATTTAAATCCGGAAGTTTATATTTCATATATGCACTATAATCACCATGTCCGGGTCTTGGTACTTTTCGAATATTTTTTTCAGTATTTCTTCCTTTATTTTTTATTAATATTGTTAATGGAGCGCCAGTTGTATATCCTTTCCATATCCCTGATATTATATTAACTTCATCCCTTTCAATTTTCATTCTTTCTCCACGTCCATATCCATTTTGACGTTTTTTTAAATCAGTATTTATCTTATCCATATCTATTTTTAATCCTGCTGGTATTCCAATAAGAGTTCCTATCATAAATTCTCCGTGGGAATCTCCAGAAATTATAAAATTCAATATCATCGCTCCTTTAAAGATATTTATTTTATTAAATTATATCACATATTACATTAAATAGATAAAACAAACTTTTTTCTGAAGAGAATTTAATTGTATTAATATTAAAAAAAAAGGTTCTGAATGAACTTAAATAATTATATTTGCTTTTAATGACAAATAAATTGAAAAAATAGAACTATGAAAAATTTTTCAAAAATGATATAGTATATTGGAATAAATTATGGAGGTGACATATTGTGGAATTTTTTAAAATAGACAAAATTCCTGAGGATTATGATTTTTTAGACATTATGGTAATCGATATATATGGAAAAATGAAACATGTAACTTTACCTAAAAGTTATGTAAGTGAAAAAATTTTCAAAGAAGGTATAGGGTTTGATGCTTCAAATTTTGGTTTCGCAAAGGTTACTGATTCTGATATGGTTGCTATTCCAGATAGGACAAATATGTATTTAGAAATAAATAATAATATGAAAATTGTTCATGTTTTATCGGATGTAATAAGTCCTTCTACTGGAGAGTATTTTGATCAATATCCTAGGAGTATAGCAAAAGAAACTTTAAAATATCTTAAAGATTCAAGAATAGCTGATGATGCAAAAATGCTTGTTGAACTTGAATTTCATATATTTGATGGTGTTGAGTATAATACTTCATCAACAGAATCATATTATAGTGTTGAAAGTTCTGAAGGATTGGGAAATAGCCAATATTATCCGAGAGCAAATGGTTCATCATATCATTTAAATGAGCCATATGATATACATTTTCAATTAAGAAACGAAATCGTTAAAACTTTAGAAAATGCAGGTATTCTTGTGAAATATCATCATCATGAAGTTGGAATGTCACAACACGAAATAGAATTAAATTTTATGAGTTTAGTTGATGCAGCTGATAGTGTAACACTTGCAAAATATTTAATAAGACGAATTGCAAATGAGTATGGACTTTTTGTAACATTTATGCCTAAACCATTATATAATATGCCTGGAAATGGTATGCATGTGCATCAATTTTTAGAAAAGGAAGGCAAAAGTTTATTTGTAGGAGATGAATTATATAATTTAAGTGATTTAGCTTTGAAATATACAGCGGGTGTTTTAAAACATAGTTTGACTGGGTCGTTGCTATCCTGGTCTAATCCAAGTACAAATTCATATAAAAGGCTTGTTCCGGGATTTGAAGCACCTATTTCTGCATCGTTCTCAAAAGGAAGCAGAAGTGCAGCTATTAGAATCCCGGGATATTTAAGCAAAGCAGATACGAGAATTGAATTCAGAACAGGTGATGCTACAGCAAATATATATTTTTTCCTCTCTGCAATGGTTTTAGCCGGAGTGAATGGAATTGAAAATAATCTAGATCCAGTAGATTTGGGATTTCATTCTAAAGGTGAAAACGATAAAGAATTTCCGTTAAATTTAAAGGATGTTGTAAAAGGCCTTGAAAAAGATAAAGAATATTTAAAAACATTTCCAGATTCATTGATAAACAAATGGAAAGAAACAAAAATAAAAGAAGCTAATATGATTTATTCAATACCTGTCCCTAAAGAATTTGAATTATATTTTGAATTATAGATTACAATAACAGCAGGATTTTTTCCTGCTGTTATTGGTAGATATATATTTTATTGTACATGTTCAGAGTTAAGAAATTAGATAAGTGATGTCTATTCAAAAAGAAACGACTAAATACATTATATATCCTCCAATTTATTTAATACTTTTTATCTGTACTAAAGATTACTTTTTCTAGTTCTCCTTCAATATTATTAAGATACCAATTCATTTTTAGCAAATCTTCATCTAAAATACTTTCGTCTTTATCCACTATTATTTTATTAGTATTATTTATTATTGGACCGCTAAATATATCAAAATTATTATTTTTAATTAACTCTTCCATTGCTTCAACTATTCTTAGAGTTTGACCTGGAATTAATTTGCTATTTTTATATAATTTTACAACACCTTTATTCATACCATACCAATATTTTTTTAAATCTTCCAGATTTTTTGAAGTAGTAACAGACCATTTGTTTTCAAGAAGCCTTCCTACTATTTTTTTATAAAATCTTCCCCATTCCCAGTAGGATGAAGCTATATATGTTTTTGATGTAATATTGTCGGATATTACATTATATCCAATACTCAAAATATTTTTTTTATCTGCTATTTTTTGTGGCACTAATGAATCCATATTGGTTGCCAGTATATCTATATCTTCATTAATCAACTCATTAGTTTTTTGAGTTTCAATATCATGATCTATCCATTTTTTTGTCCATTTGATTAAAATTTTTGCATAAGGGTTTACAACTTTAACACCAAGGGCAAAAGCATTTAAACTTCTGACAAAAAGTGGTAGTGGATAAGGTGCGATATATCCTATTTTATTTTTTTTCGTTATTGCACCAGCAATTAATCCCGTTAAAAATTTCGGTTGATATATTCTTCCAAAATAGACAGACAAATTTCTATAACTTTTATATCCTGCACAATTTAAAAATTTTATATTTGGAAATTCTATAGCTGCTTTGTATGTTGAATCCATATAATCATAACTTGTTGTTATAATTAGATTATATTCCTGGTTGATTAAATCTTTAATTAAATTATAAGATTCTTCTTTTTTTACATTTTCAACGAAATAGGTGGAGATTTTATCTCCAAATTTATTTTCGATATATATTCTTCCATTTTCATGTGATTGGACCCATGTGCTTTCATTAATATAGTTTCTATAAATAAAAGCTATTTTTAATTGCTTTTCTGTTGGGCTTTTTATTAAAGATGTAAAAACTTCCTGTAATATATTTTTTCTTTCTTCAATATAAATATTTTCCAGTTCTTTTATTAACATCCTGATTTTTGGTTTTAAATTCTTATGCTTTAAATTTTTTTCTATTCCATATTTTTTTAGATAAAACAAAAATGCTTCACCAGTTGTTATAGGTAATTTTTCACCATTTAATTCATGATATATTTTTCTAAAATCCCAATATATTGATTTTTCAAGAAAGTTAAAAAATTCTTTTGGATTTTCATTATTTTTTTTAACGTAATCAATTAATATTTTTTCTAATTCTTTAAATCCACCTTCTCTTTTGAACCAGATCATGTTTATTTTAGTTTTTTCATAAAATTCAAGAAATTCATAATATATTCTTATATTTATATCCATTTCATCATATTTAGGTATTAGCCTTTTAACATTAGCCATTATTGATGGAGAATCTAGATATTTTAAAACACTTGTTCTTTTATTTCCTTCCATTACATAAAATTTATTTAAATATTCATAAGCTACAATAGCATCTCTAATTCCTTCTTCCTGTTGTGCCTCGAATAAATTCATCCATTTTATAGCAAACTCACTATCTTCTTCTAAAAGAGGCATAAAGTTTTTTGCAAATGCACTCTTTCTCGAAGCATAATATGTACCTTTTACTTTTTTTATAGGTATTTCTATTACTCCTAAAGAATTTTCACTAATAATATTTTTATCCTTTATTATTTCTTCTAAAGCAGGTAGATATCCATCTTTCCCTCTGCTTTGCCAGTATAATAATTCTCTTTCGGCCATCTTTTTTGCATTTCTATATTCTTTTGAACTATCAAACCTCATATTGTTCATATTACCCTCTCCCGAATTTTTTAAATATAAATATCTTTAAAAAGAATGATTCCTTCTTCACTTATAATTTCTAATATTTCTTTTTTCTCTTCATCATATTTTACGTACTTATAAGGAACGGTGTTAAGCAAATAAGAAACTTTGTTTTTGTAATGAATTTTAAAATTTAGTTTTTGATCTGTATATCTTGGATGTATATGGCCATAAAACCATATTTTAGGGAAATATTTTTTATATATTAAAGCCATATTTTTTGAGCCTTTATGATATGAACTGATTTCTTTTTCAAACATATTTTCAATTCCTGGAGGAGAATGAGTTATTAAAATGTCCAATTGTTTGATAAAATTTAATCTTTTTTTTCGAGATAATATTTTTTCAAAATTTTTTGCGTCTTTTTCTGCAAAATGAAAAGGTTTTTTTCCATATGAAAAAGCTCCAGAAAAACCTCCTATATAGATATTTGATTCTATATTTAATACTCTTTTCAAATTTTCAATTTTTTCATGTATTATTATTAAGCCTTTATATGTTTTTGAATATCCTGAAAGTTCTACATCAAATAAATTTTTAAAATATTTTTTGTCATGATTTCCATAAATCATATAACTTATTTTGGGATTTAATGTATTTAATAAGTAATCAAGATAACCTGGCGATAAATCTCCACAGCACAATAATACATCACATTTCTTAATTTTTTTAGGTAAATATCCTCTTTCTTCATCTGATACTGCTACTATTTCAAGCATATTATCTTCCTTCCAATTTTTTTATTATTATACCAAAAAAAGATTAAAAACAAATAGAATATATTTTTTGATTTAAATCTAAAATAATATAAACCTAAAAACTTTTACAACACTATTTGTTGATTTTATGTAACATTTTAACATTGTTGACAAATATTGTTGTTTTCTGTTGTTTATGGTAAATATAAAACGTTTTTACCCCTACCTACCACGGGTATTATTTCTTTTTTATTTCTTTTTTATTTTCATTATTTTAACTATTTTGGATTATAAAAAGAAAAATATCAAACATGTAATTTTTTTTTAGCTTAAAAATGGATAGAATTTGTTATAATTAAACTGGTAATAAATTGTGAAAATAAAAACAAAAGGAGGAATGTTTTATGAAGAAAATTTTTGTGGTTGTTTTAGCTCTATTATCTATTTCGTTATATGCAGGTATGTTTGGTTATGGCCAAGGTGGAGAAGTAAATGTATATACAAGTAGACATTATGATACAGATCAGAAATTATATGATGAATTTACAAAATTAACAGGAATTAAAGTAAATGTAATTAAAGCTGGAGAAGATGAATTAATTGAAAGAATAAAAAATGAGGGTAGTGACACAAGAGCGGATTTATTTATAACTGCTGATGTAGGAAGGCTGCACAGAGCAAAAGTTTTAGGATTATTACAACCTATCGTTACAGATGTGTTAATAAAAAATATACCGAATAATCTAAGAGATAGAGAAAATTACTGGTATGCTTTAACTGTAAGAGCAAGAGTTTTAGCTTATTCACCCAAAAGAGTAGATATATCGAAGATAAAAACATATGAGGATTTAATTAATCCTGAATGGAAAGGAAGAATTGTTGTCAGATCTTCTTCTAATATATATAATCAATCTTTAATAGCTTCATTTGTTGCAATATATGGTGAAGAATGGGCTTTAAATTGGGCAAAAGGTATTGTTAATAATATGGCTAGAAAGCCTCAAGGGAATGATAGGGCACAGGTTATAGCTGTTGCATCTGGTGAAGGGGATATTGCAATAGTAAATACATATTATATAGGGAAGATGTTAAATTCATCCGATAAACAACAGGTAGCAGCGGCTAAAAAAATAAAAATATTTTTTCCTGAAAGAACTCATATAAATGTAAGTGGTGCTGGTATTGTAAAATACTCAAAAAACCGAGAAAATGCAATTAAACTTTTGGAATTCTTAACAAGTAAAGAAGCACAGGGTGAATTTGCTAAAGCAAATTATGAGTATCCTGCAAATCCAGAAGTTGAACCATCTGAATTATTAAAATCATGGGGAAATTTTACTTCTCAAGGAATAGACTTAACACTATTAGGTGAGTATAATTCTAAAGCTGTTGAAATAATGGATAAAGCTGGTTGGAAATAATAGAACCAATAGGAGGATATATGAAAAAAACAACTTATATTATATTATTTTTAATTTCAGTACCTATTTTTGTTGTTTTATACAATTTAATAATTCCTTCTAATAAGAATTGGACGCATATTTATAATTATTTGTTAAAAGATTATGTTCTAAATTCATTAAAACTTATTATAGGGACAGGATTTTTATCAGCGGTATTAGGTATCTCAAGTGCATGGTTTGTTAGTTATTACGAATTTCCTTTTAGAAAACAATTTGAGTGGTTGCTAATATTACCATTAACTATTCCTCCGTTTATAGGTGCATATGTATATGCAGGTATGATTAGCTATACTGGTTCATTACAGACATTTTTAATGAAGTATACGGAATTTAATGGGAAATCGTATTTATTTAATATTATGTCAGTTTCAGGATCGGTATTTATATTTTCAATGTTTTTATTTCCATATGTTTATTTAACAGTAAAATCTTTTTTTTCAAAACAAATACATAATATTATAGAAGTTTCTTATTCTTTGGGGAAGGGAACTTTAGAGACATTTTTTAAAATTGTTTTGCCATTGGCTAGACCCGCTATAGTGGGCGGGACTAGTCTTGTATTAATGGAAGTATTAAATGATTATGGTGTTGTGAAATATTACGGAATTCCAACTTTTAGCACGGGAATTTTTAAAGCATGGTTTTCTCTAGGCGATATTAATACAGCAATAAAATTATCAGCTATTTTATTATTATTTGTTTTTAGTATTTTATATTTTGAAAAAATTTTAAGGCAAAATAAATCATATGCTACTAAAAAAAACAAACCAATAAAAAGAAGAAAATTAAAAGGTATTAAATTATATCTAATTTTTTCTTATATGACAGCTTTGTTTTTATTATCCTTTTTGTTTCCAGTATTGCAATTAATACAATGGTCTATATTTTCGTTTAAAAATACCAATATAAAATTTATTGAATTAACTTTTAATTCAATACTTATAGCCATGATATCTTCAATTGTTATAATAATTCTGGCTCTTATAATTTCAGATACTATCCGATTTAGTGGAAAAAATACAGTTATTTTGTCAAAAATAGCTACAATGGGTTATTCTATACCTGGTGCAGTTATTGCTGTTGGTGTAATGATAATTTTCATAAACTTAGATAAAACTTTATCCTCTTTATATGCATTTTTAGGTATTAAATCAAGATTAGTATTAACTTCTTCAATATTAATGCTTATTTATGCATATATTGTTCGTTTTTTAAATATAGCTTATAGTCCTATTGATAGTAATTTTGAAAAAACTGGAAAATCCTATCATGAAGCTTCCAGAAGTTTGGGGAAATCATTTTTTATTACATTTTTAAAGATCGATATTCCAATTATAAAACCTGCTATTATTAGTGCTTTTATTTTTTCGTTTATTGAAATAATAAAAGAATTACCTTTGACTTTAATTCTTAGACCTTTTAATTTTGATACATTAGCTACAAAAGTTTTTGAATATGCAAATGATGAAATGATACATGAAGCTTCTGTAGCATCTTTAACGATAATATCAATAATTTTTATTTTTATACTAATTTTAAGAAAAATAACAGGAGATGGTAAATAATGTTTTTATATATAGAAGATATCTGGTTTAAATATGATAAAGATTTTGTATTGAAAGGAATAGATTTTCAAATTAAAAAAGGGGAAACAGTTGCTATTGTTGGTGAAAGTGGAAGCGGTAAAAGTACTATACTTAGAATAATTGCAGGATTTGAAAGGCCGCAAAAAGGTATTATTAGATTGGAAAATCGAATTTTAACTTCAAAACAGCATTTTGTTTTTCCAGAAAAAAGAAATATAGGGTTTGTATTTCAAGATTATGCATTATTTCCGCATATGACAGTAAAACAAAATATAGAATTTGCAAAAAAAAATAAAACAAAGGAAATGTTGCAATTAGTCAATTTAAAAGGATACGAAAATAGATATCCTCATGAATTAAGTGGCGGGCAACAGCAAAGAGTTGCATTGGCAAGAACACTTGCAACAAACCCAAAATTATTGCTTTTAGATGAACCTTTTAGTAATTTGGATGAAAATTTAAAAGATAGAATCAGAACGGAATTAAAAAAAATTCTGAATAAAGCAGGTATTACAACAATTTTAGTTACTCATGATAAGAATGATGCTATTGCTCTGTCAGATAAAATTATTATTATCGAAAAGGGAAAAATTAAATATATTGGGAAAACAGAAGAAGTATATGATCAAAATTATGTAAATTAAAGTGAATAAAAATAATCCCCTGGTTCAGGGGATTATTTTTACTCTACAGAATTAATAATTTCCATTATTTTATCTTTCATTAATTTTAATTTCTCTTTTGATTTATTTTCATCTTTATCCTTAGAGTAAATATAAATCTTTAATTTAGGCTCTGTTCCGGATGGTCTAACCGCATACCATGAGCCATCATCGAAGAAAAATCTTAATACATTTGATTTTGGAACATCTGTTTCATTTATTTCATTTGTCGTTAAGTTCATATCTTTTTTTTCTAAATAATCAATATATCTTATAAGTTTCATATTGCCAATTTCTTTCGGAAATTCTTTTCTGTATACTTCCATAATCTTTTTCATTTTTGCCATACCTTCTAACCCTTCGATGATAATTGAAAAATTATTTTCAAAATAATATCCTATTTCATTATATAAATCATATAGTACATCTATTAACGTTTTTCCTTGTTTTTTATAATATGCAGCAGCTTCTGAAACAAACATAGAAGAGATAACGCCATCTTTATCTCTTACGAACGTGCCTGTTACATATCCTATGCTTTCTTCATACCCGAATTCGAAATCATATTTTCCTTCTAATTCATTTTCTAATCCACAGATATTTTTAAATCCTGTTAATGTTTCAAATGTGATTACACCATATTTTTCAGCTAATTCCTTTCCTAAATCACCTGTAACTATTGATTTTATAATCATTCCTTTTTCAGATAATGTTCCTTTTTCTTTTCTTCCTTCAATAATATATTTTATTAATATAGCTCCAGTTTGATTTCCGTTTAAAGGCACATATTCTCCTTTATGTTTTACCATTACAGCAGTTCTATCACAATCTGGATCGGTTGCTATTATTACATCTGCATCTTTATTTTCAGCCAATTTTTTTGCATATTCAAAAGCTTTTATATCTTCAGGATTAGGATATCCGACGGTTTTAAAATCTGGATCCGGATTTTCTTGTTCAGGTACAACAAATATATTTTTAAAGCCTCTTTCAGCCAGTACTCTTCTAACTGGTTTATTCCCGGTACCATTAAGAGGTGTATATACAATTTTAACATCTTTATCAATATCATCTCTTATTGCTAATCCTTTTACTTTTTCTATATATTCATCTTCAATATCTTTACCAACATATTCTAATAAACCTTTTTCAAGAGCTTCGCTTTCAGAAATTTTCTTAATCATTGAGAAATCTGTTAATTTTTTGATATTTTCCATTACCGGGATAGCCACATCATCCAATATTTGAGAACCTTGTTCCCAGTAAACTTTATAACCGTTATAATTTTTTGGATTATGGCTTGCTGTAATTACTATACCAGCAGCAGTATTCAATCTTCTAACAGAGAATGAAAGTAAAGGTGTCGGTGCGATATGATCAAACAAGTAAGCTTTTATTCCATTGGCTGCTAAAATAAGTGCAGCTGTTTTTGCAAATAACTCCGAGTTATGTCTAACATCATATGCTATAACAACTCCGCGTTTCATATATTCTTCACCTTTTGAAACAATAAAATCTGCCAATCCCTGCGTGGCTTTACCCACTGTATAAATATTCATTCTATTTGTTCCTGCACCTAATATACCTCTTAATCCAGCAGTACCAAATTCTAATTCTTTATAAAATCTTTCCATAATCTCCTTTTCATTTTCTCTTATTGATAATAGTTCTTTTTTAGTTTCTTCATCCACATGGGGGCTGTTTAACCATTCTTCGTATACTTTCATGTAATCCATCATCATCACTCCTTTATCATTTTCTTATCCTCCACCAAGTAGCGGTAATATTTGTAATTCTCCATCTTTTATTTTTTTATCCATTGAGATAAATTCATTGTTATAAAGAAATTTAACTCTCATTGTAATATAACTTTCTTGACCATTTAGATTTACATATAATTTCAATACCATATGATCTTTTTCTTTTTTTATTATTTCAAATTTTGATTTAATCTTATTTCCGATTATTTTTAACAATTCTGCTAGTTCTTTTTCCTGTTCAATATCCAAGTTTATTGATTTTTTGTCAAGAATTGCTCTTAAATTACTCATGAATTTTATTTTTAACATTTATTCACCTCCTCAGTATAATCATTATCATCGCAACATTAAATTATACCACAAAAAATATATCATAAAATGATATATTTTTTAACTTTATTTATTTTTTTGACTTAATATTTCCGCTTAAAATTTTTTGCCTAAATTTTTCTTCATTTCATACATTTTTTTATCAGCTCTTTTTAAAGATTCTATATATGATTCTCCGCAGAATTCAGAAAGTCCGTATGAAATAGAAACATCAAAAGAATAATTATTTTCTTTTATTTTTTCAATAATTATTTTCATTTTTTTCTTGATATTTTTAATTGTAGCATCAGGAAATATTAATAAAAATTCATCACCGCCAAACCGTACAGCTATATCCATTGACCTTATATTATTTAAAAAGATATTGGCAATAAATTTTAATACATTATCTCCTGTCAAATGACCATATGTATCATTTATATTTTTAAAATTATTTATATCTATCATTGCCAATATGGATTTTTTATTATTTCTTTTAAGATATTCAGCATGTTTTAATATCCATTCATTAAAATAGTATCTTGAATATAGTTGAGTTAAGGTATCTTTGGTTAGTAAATCTTTATAATGATTATTTTCTTCATTATATTTTTTTAATATATATTGATACCTAACAACGAAATCTATATGTTCTGCTATAGATTCTATTAATTTTTTATCCATTTCCGAATATGAATCTATTCCTTTTTTTCCAAATGAAAATAATCCGTGAATGTTTTTTTCAAATTTATATGGAAATAAATATAAGGTTAAATCTTTATACGAATTATCCATTTCATATATATTTATAACGCTTTTATATTCATCCTTTGAGAAATTTGATAAGTCTTGAATATATAATTTTTTTAAATTATTTTTTAAAAAATACCATGAAATACCTTTTTGTTTTTCGTAAATAGTTGTTTCGATTTTTTTATTTTCAAAATAAATTGTTACTTTAGCACTTTTTTTATCTTTTGAAAAAATACTAAAAGCAAATAAGTCTACGAGATCGACTTTTCTTAAATAATTAAATATACTTTCCATTATTCCAGATAAATTAAAATTTTCAGTATATGTTAAATTTCTTAAATTATCCAGAACTTCAATTTTTTGATTCATTTGGTGTATCATTTTATCTTTTTTATAAATTTCAGTTATATTATGAAAAACCTGCAAAATTACTATTTTCCCAAAAAAAGTAATTTTCATTGAAAAAATTTTATAAATCTCATTATTAATTTTTTTTATAAAGTTCAAAGAAATTTTATCTTTTTTTGTGGACAATATTTGTATTATTTGTAATTTTTCTTTCTTGTCAAAAAATGTAATATAATCATCCACTGTAATTATTTTCTTTTTCAGTATTTTTTCAATCTCTGAAGAATAATAATAAATTTTATCAAAGTCATATATTATTATAATTAATGGCAAATTATTAAGAACTCTAAAAATATTTTTAATAGTTCTCCTCAGACTATATTTACTTATAAGGATAAAAAATATACTTAATAATAAAAACAATAAAATACTATATATCATTTTTTCCTCCAATATAAGGAATTGTCAATTTTTCAAAAGGATTTTCTTTAAATATTAAAAATTGTTTTTCCCTATCAAATCCATCAATGAATTCAGGAAAATATGTTAAATTATAAATAATATAATTTAATGGAAGTCCTAGATTATTTAAAATTCGAGCATCTCTAATCCAATCTGGCATCTCAACTGGTGCATCAGATGAAAAGAACATAGGTATTTTTTCATTATATAAATCTTTAAATCTATATGTTAATTTTTTTCTCTTTCCTAATCTGCTTTCCAATATTTCTTTATCTGAGTCGAAAAATTGTGGTTGCATATCCAATATTAATTTGTGCTTTTTAATCATTTTTATTTGTTCGTCATGTAAGATAGAAGCATGAATTATTCTATGAAAATTGTTTGGTTTTAAATCATTAAAAGATTCTAAAATTATATCAACAGCTTTATCTCCTATTGCATGCATACACAAATGAAGATTATGATTTTCACAAAATTCAATAACTTTTTTTAATTCCTCTTTATGCCATAATATAGAACCATTTTCTTTACTATCATTATATTTTTCTCTTAAAAATGCCGTTCTTCCTCCAAATGAGCCATCCATATATAATTTCACGCTTTTAAATTTCTCAAAATATTTTAAATTATAATAATTTCGCAATTCATCAAAATTATTAATTGCAACTTTTTCTAAAATTTTCATTTCATTATTAAAAGGTAAATTTTCTTTTTTTATACCGTGCAAATCATCAGAATGAACATATCCGTAACCTTTTGATTGCAAATATTTTGTGGCTTTTTTATAAGCCCCTTTAATATCTGAAAAGTATCCATATATTTCATAAAATTTTTCAAGGGCTTTTTCTTTTATAATCTTATTTTTGAAATCTATATATTTATTATCAATTTCTTTTGATAATTTTTCTAAAATAATAGAATTAACAATAGCAATATGCCCACATCTTCTAATCAAAATTATAGGAATGTTTTTAGAAATTGGATCTAAATCCATTTTTAAATTACTCCATCCTCTTAATATAACTTTATCTTCCCCTTTGTTTAATTTGTCTATAATAATTTTTTGTATTTGCTCAGTATTTAATTTTTCAAGATCTGGATTTAATAATTTTTCACCAAAACCCAATATATGCATATGAGTATCTGTTATTAACGGGGTTATATATTTTTTCACATTATGTTTTGTATTTTTAAAAATAAAATTTCCGTTTTTTGTTAAATAATACACAATAACACCTCTTTTAAATATTATTGTAATTTAATATTAAAGTATTAATAATCATTCGCTATATTAATATTATACCATAAAAATTAATTGCGATAAATCGCTAAATTTTATAAAGTTATTTTGTAATATTTTGGTTGCCTGTTTTAAATAATAATGAAAAATTCTCATTATATTGAAGGTTTATTATATATCAGCAATTCATTTGATAAAACTTAAATTGGGGTGACATTATGACTATCCATTCTATTCTTGTTTTATTTATTGTAACTTTAGCTTATCTTTACATTATTTTTGGTCGGAAAAATAAACCTGCTGTAGTATTTAGTTTGGCTTTAATAATCTCAGCATTGAGGTTGGTAAATGGTTTAGACACAGAGAATTTCAGCCATGTTGTTGATATTGACACTTTAGGATTATTAACTGGAATGATGATGATAGTTGCTTTTTTGAGTAAATCTGGATTTTTTGAATATTTTTCAATAAAAATAATAAAACTAGGTGGAAAGCGTTTTTTTCTTACTGTTACGTTATTGATGATAATAGTTGCTCTTACATCCGCTTTTTTAGACAATGTTGTAACTATATTGGTTATGGCACCTATGATTTTTTTAATTTCTGATATGCTTGAGATAAATCCAATACCTTTAATAACTTTAACCATATTAATGGATAATATAGGTGGAGCTGCAACTTTAATCGGGAGTCCTTTAAATCTTGTAATAGGTTCTATTAGCGGATATTCTTTCAATGATTTTATAATAAAAATGGGGCCTGTTTCTATTTTAGCATTTATTGGGGTATTGATATATTTCAAAAAACATTTAACTATTGATGAAAAAGCATTGAAAAATATAGAAAAGTTAAAATTAATGGATGAAAATAAGGCTATTACAGATAAAAAGATGATGATATTTTCTTTGCTGGATTTTATAATTGTTATTATTCTATTTATCCTTCATACATCGTTGAATCTTGAATTAGCTGTTATTGCGCTTTTGGGTGGCTCTATACTTGTTTTTAAATTTTCTGGAGGTTATGAGGATATTGCTAAAGATATAGATTGGGATATGTTATTTTTCTTTGCTGGATTATATATGACATCATATGCGCTCGAAGAAATAGGTTTTACTGAAAAAATTGCAAACTTATTTATACCTCTAGAAGGAAATATGTTATTATTGTTGGGTATTTTTTATTTAATATCAATAATAACCATTCCTATATTGAACAATGTTCCATCTGCTTTAATTTTAGCTCCGATTATTAAAATACTTGTTTCGCAGGGTATAAATCCTATATTGTGGTGGACTTTTGCAATTGGGGCCAATTTTGCAACGAGTTTAACTCCGCTTGGTGCAGTACAAAATATTGTGGCCGTAAATTATCTTGAAAAAAATCTTGGAAGAAGATTTGGTTTTATCGAATATATGAAATGGAAAATAGTGCCCGTATTAATTTCTTTAATTATTGGATTATTATATATTGGGTATTTATTATATATATAAAAACATGAATTGGATATCCAATTCATGTTTTTGTTAAAATGTATTCTATATAATACGATGTCCAAAAAGTCAAATTCACCCAGACAGCTCAATTGATTATTATTTATTTACTTTAAATATCATATTATTATTTTTTGATTTTCCCATGTTAAATGTTCCTCCTAACGCTAGGACAGTTGCTAATTCTACCGGAAGCCCAACTTCAATGATTTTTTCCACAGTTTTCTTTACATCATATTTTACCTTTATGAATTCGTAATTATATATGCCATTATTTATTTCTAATATTAAATATGTTGCCAAAGGAGAACCATCCTTTGTCCTACCAATACTTCCGGGATTTAATATAGCTTTACCTTTTATATGTTTTGACATGATCAAATGTGTATGTCCGGTAATAATAATATCAGCATTTGTTTTATTAACAATTTCTTTTAACCTTAAAATATCTATATCAGGTTTTATATATTCAAATAAATGATTTAACGGACTGCCATGAACTAATAATAAATTAATTCCTTCAATTTTTAATTCGATTTTAGAAGATAATGATTTCAAATATTTCTTATTTTTTTTTGTTGTATTTTTTATTGTCCAGTTGATGGATTCATCTCCAACCTCCGTTTCTCTACCAGGATTATAAGAACAACCACAACTTTCTTTTTCATATCCAATTGCATTGTCGTAATTGCCCATAACACTTTCTATCTTTTCTTTTTTTATAATATCAATAACTTCATTTGGATTTGGGCCATATCCTACTAAATCTCCTAAACAATATATTTTTTCTATTTCTCTTTCCTTTATATCTTTTAAAACGGCGTTTAAAGCTTCTAAATTAGCATGAATATCTGAAATAAAAGCTAATTTCATATTATACCTCCTGAATAAATTTGTTTTTTGTTTTGTTTGCTATATTAACCAATGTTAACATTACAGGAACTTCTACTAATACCCCTACCACAGTTGTTAAAACAGCACCAGATTCTAGTCCAAATAATGATATTGCTACGGCAACAGCTAATTCAAAAAAATTACTGGCACCAATCATTGCGGCAGGAGCAGCTATTTTATGTGATAAATTCCATTTGTATGCCCAAAAATATCCTATAGAAAAAATAAAAAAAGTTTGTATTATTAATGGAATAGAAATTAATAATATGTGAAAATAATTATTTAAAATAATTTTACCTTGAAATGAAAATAATATTATTAATGTTATTAACAATCCAATTGGTGATATAATGGAAATTTCTTTTAAAAATATTTTATTAAACCATTCAAGGCCTCTTTTTTTTATTAAATGTTTTCTTGTTAAAACAGCTATAATTAATGGAAATAATACAAAAAATACAACTGATAAAATTAAAGTATTAAATGGAACATTAACATTTCCCACCTTAAGAAGAAATGATACAATTGGAGCAAATGCAAATAAAATAATTATATCATTTATTGCTACTTGAACAAGAGTATAAGCTGGATCTCCATCACTTAAATAACTCCAAACAAAAACCATAGCTGTACATGGAGCTGCTCCAAGTAAGACAGCTCCTGCAATGTATTCAGCAGCAAGTTCTGGGGAAATAAAGGCAGCAAAAATATATTTAAAAAAAACCCATGCGAAAAAATACATTGTAAAAGGTTTTATAACCCAATTAATTATTAAAGTTATAATTATACCTTTTGGATTTTTACGGACATTTTTTATACTTGAAAAATCGATTTTTAGCATCATAGGAAAAATCATCAACCATATTAATATAGCTACAGGAATAGATACATTTGCATATTCTAATTTACTCAAGATTTTTGGGAATAATGGAAAAAAATTTCCAATAAAAACACCAAAAATAATACATATTATAACCCATAAACTAAGATACTTTTCAAAAATGGTTATCTTTTTTTTCATGAGAAACCTCCTTTAAATTTATTTGACATCTTCCTGGAATACTTTTATATTTTTTTAGTTTAATTAAATCAGATTTAAAAGGTTCTAAATATTGTATTTCTTTCATTAGTTCATTCATAAATGGGTGTTTATCAAAATTCTCTTTATTAATTTTATAATATGTCCAATATGAACTTTTTCTACTTGATACTAAGTCGAGTAGCATTATTTTTTTTAAATGTTTTGAAATATTGGATTGAGAAATATTTAAAACTTCTTCTAAATCACAATTACAATGCTCACCCTGGAATAATATATTTAATATTCTCAGTCGTGTTTCATCAGAAAAAATTTTTATCATTTCAACAAATTTATTCATATTGACCTCCTTTTATATTACTATATGTTCATATAGACATATGATATAATTTTTCTATGAAGAAAATATTGAATTTATATTAAAATTTTAGAAAAATGAAATTAATTTTTTATAGTTGTGTGTGTTCAAGGGTGTATTATATAGACTGCAGTTTACAAAAAATTTTTTGTTTAATATTTAATCTTTTCGTAAAATAAAATTTCTGTATAAAAGGTAAAATATTTGCGATAAAAAACGCAAAGGGGTGGATTAAATGTATGATGTTGTTGTAGTTGGTGGAGGACCTGGTGGATATGTTGCAGCTATTAGATCATCTCAACTTGGCAAAAAAGTTGCTTTAATTGAAAAGGAACATCTTGGAGGAACATGTACAAACAAAGGTTGTATTCCAACCAAAGCCTTACTTACAGCCACTCATTTGTATACAGATATTATTACTAAATCTAAAAAATTTGGTATAAAGGTTGAAAATATTTCATATGAATTGTCTGGAATTCTAAAACATATGAATAAATCGATAGTTATGTCACGAAAAGGAATAGAATATTTGATGAAAAAAAATAATATTGATGTATTTAATGGAACTGGAATAATTATAGATAAAAATCATATAAAAGTAAATGATAAAATTTTAGAAAGCAAAAATTTAATTTTAGCTCATGGTTCAATTCCGGCAGTATTTCCTCCTTTTGATAAAATCGATGGAATATGGACAAGTGATGATGTATTTACTATGAAGGAAATACCTGAAAGTATAGTGATAATTGGCGGGGGAGTTATAGGTGTGGAATTTGCCACATTTTTTTCAGCACTGGGTAAAAAAGTTTTTTTAATTGAATTAGCCGACCATATTTTACCTTTTGAAGATGAAGACGTTGCTAAAGAAATAAAAAAAGCTTTAATTAAAAAAGGTGTAAAAATTTATGAAAAAACTAGAGTGAAAAATGTTATAAAAGATGATTTTTATACTGTTGTTGCAGAGTCTGAGAATAGTGAAATCGAAATATCTTCTGAAAAAATATTATTGGCAGTAGGAAGAAAACCATATATTCCACAAGATGTTAAGGAGTTAGGTGTAGAGATAGAAAAAGGTGTTGTTACGGATGATTCAATGAAAACTAATATAGATAATGTTTATGCAATTGGAGATATAAGAGCAAAAATAATGCTTGCTCATGTGGCAATGTTTGAAGGTATTGTTGCAGCACATAATATTGCTGGTGAAAGTATGAAAATGGATTATTCCGCAGTTCCGTCTATTATATTTTCTACACCAGAAGTTGCTTCAACAGGTTTAAAGGAAAAGGATCTGGATCCTGAAAAAATTATTATTGGTAAATTTCCTGTTTCAGCCAATGGTAGAGCAAGAACAATGGAAGAAAGAGAAGGATTTGCTAAGATTATAGCAGATAGAAAAACAAAAAAGGTTTTAGGCTTTACAATTATTTCACCATCAGCAACAGATATGATAATGGAAGGAGTTTTAGCTGTTAAATACGGGCTTACTATTGATGAGATCTCAAATTCAATTCATCCTCATCCTACATTAACAGAAACAATATTAGGTGCATTTGAAGATACGGAAAATTTAGCAATACATATATAAAAAATAAGAAAATGTAAAATTTCTATGAAAATACAATACGTATAAAAATAAATTTTGGCATAAAAAAGAAGGCTTAAAGCCTTCTTTTTTGTTAGAAAATATGACATTTTTTATCATAATCGCCTTTAATTGTTTTTTAACAGTATTAATCCATAAATATACATAATTCTTTTCTCATTTGTTAACAATTAAAGGAGTATAATCTTAATAGAAGATATTTAATTTGAATTTTTTAGTCTTTAGTGGAGGTGATTTTATATGGATTCTCCAAATAGTATTATAAACAAAATTGTTAATGCAGAACTTAGTATGCAGGAGAAATTAAAAAATGCTGAAAAAGAATTAAAAGATGAATTAAGAAAAAAAATTCTTGAACTGGAAAATCAAAAAAAGGAAAAGTATATTATAATCGAAAAAAATGCTGAAAAAATTATTCAAAATGCTGAGGAATCAGCACAAAAGATTTTTTCGGAATCTGAAAAAGAAATATTATTGTTAAAAGAAAAATTCAAATTTTTGGAAAAAGATATTGATAATTTTGCCTCAAACGTTTTGGAAAAAATGATTTCTTAAATGATATAAGAATAAAAAAGCAAATTCATAATTGGAGATGATTAAATTGAAATTTCCAGCATTAATGGCAAAAGTAAAAGTTTTAAATTCAAAGATATTAAATAGAGATGATTTTCAAAATTTAGTAAATTCTTCGAGCGTTTTCGAAATAGCAGAATATTTAAAAAATAATACTCATTATAGCAAAATTTTTGAAAATACAGATATTTCAAAGATACATAGACGTGATGTTGAAATTCTTATAAGAAAATCTATTTTAAAGGATTTTTATAATATTTATTTTTATCTTCCTGTAGAAGGTCAAAGATTTTTTAGAGTTATGGAGAAACGATTTGAAATAGAAAATATTAAATTTGTACTAAGATCTCTTCATTCAGGCCATCCAGAATATATTTCAAAAGAAAAATTCTTTCCGCTAAACCATAAAACTATTGACGAAGATATGCTATCCTCGGTAAAAAACTTTGATGATGTTCTTAATATTTTTAAAAATACTTTTTATCAGCCTATTATTGATTCTGCTTACCAGAATTATACTAAATCTAAAAAAATTCAACATCTATTAAATGCTTTTGATTTCTGGTATTTTACTAAAATGAAAACAACGCTAAGTTTAATTCCGGAATTTGGAAAAAATCTAAAAAAAATATTTTATATACAGATGGATTTAGCAAATATTCAATGGATTTATAGAGCAAAAATTTTATTTAAGTTATCCACAGAGGAAGTTTTAAACTTTTTAATGCCTATTTCTTTTAATCTTTCAAAAACTGAACTACAAAATATTGCAACTTCAGAGAATATAGATGATTTTATTAATAAAATTTCAACATGTTCATATGGTAAATACTTTCAAAATATTGATAAAAATATTTTTCCATATGTTATTGAGAGAATATGTGAAAAAATTATATTGTTATATGCTAAAAAATTGTTAAGTCACACGCAAAATGGATTTGATGTGATGAGCGGATATCTTTATATACGAGAATATGAGTATAAAGATTTAATAACTTTAATAGAAGGAAAACGTTATAATTTTTCAAATGAAAAGATAAAAACTTTTTTATTATTGGCGGGTGATTAAAAGTGCATGAAAAATTAAAACCTTTTACTATTATTTCAAATAAATATGAATTAGAAGAGATTTCAAAGAAGATCCTGGATTCAGAAAAAGTTGAAATATTACCTTTAGAAAAGATTATTGAAGTAGATTTATTAAACGAATTGAAGACACAGAAAGAGAATGCATATAAAAATATATACAATAATTTTATAAATATTTTTGAATATGCTGAAAAGATTCCAGAACCAAAAACTAAAAAAATAAACTTTCCATTTGTTATTGATAAAGATGAAATTCTGGAATTTTCAAGAAATTTAAATAATAAAATGAAAGAAATTTCTGATAAAATGAATTTTTTAAAAGAAAAGAAGGAAAGATTAAAAACAGAAATAGAATTATTTGAAAAATTAAAACCTATAGAAATAGACATAGAAAAACTATTAATGATGAAAAGGTTAAACTTTAAAGTTGGAAAAATAAATAATCTATATTACGAAAGATTTATAAATAGTTTAGAAACCGAAAATGTATTAGTTATTAATCTTGCAGAAGAAGATAATTTTATGTGGTTAATGCTTATATATGAGTCAAATATGGAAATAGGAAAAACTTTATCAATAGCAAATTTTATTGAATATATTATTCCTGATTATACTGGTACGCCAAAAGAAATATTATGGATATTATATGATGAATATCGTTCTTTAGAATATGAAATAGAAATGCTAAAAATATCCTTAAAAAAAATTTTTTTTGAAAGCAGGAGATTCATATATAAGTATTTTGATTATATATTTGTTTTAAAAAACATTTATGACCTTACCAATCAGATGAAATTTACTGAAAATTTCTTTATAATTTCTGGATGGACAACCGGGGATATATATAATGAATTGCTAAATTATACAAATTCAAACGATTATATTTTATTTATTGATTACGCTTTTTCGGAAAAATCACCGACATTATTGAAAAATAAAGGGATTTTTAAGCATTTTGAGTTTATCGTAAAAATGTTTGGAATTCCTTCAAGCGATGAGATTGATCCGACACCTATAATTACTATATTATTCTTGTTATTTTATGGAATGATGTTTGGTGATGTTGGGCAGGGAGCTGTTTTATCCCTGTTTGGTTTTTGGATTTATAAAAAAAATAAATCCGATTTATTTTATGTTATAGGAGCATCAGGCATTTTTTCAATTATTTTTGGTTTTTTATATGGAAGTTTTTTTGGATTTGAGAATGTTATAAAACCGTTATGGAAAAGACCAATGGATAATATAAATTATTTTTTAATACTTTCTATATATTTTGGAATATCAATTCTTACATTAGCAATGTTTTTGAATATTGTAAATAAAATAAAAAATAAAAATATAAAAGAACTCGTTTTTGATCCAAATGGATATGCTGGAATTGCTCTTTATTGGATTTTATTAGGTTCTGTCTTTTATATGATTAAAAATGGTACTTTTCCAAAAATCAGTTATATATTTATTATTGGTTTAATTATAATCATATATTTAAGAAGTATTATTTTTGAAAAAGGTACTTTAGGAGAAAAGATTGTACAGGGTTTTTTTGATTTATTCGAAATATTATTGGGATATCTAAGCAATACTTTATCTTTTATCAGATTGGGAGCTTTTGCTATGAATCATGCAGGACTATTTCTTGCGTTTTATATGATGTCTAAAATGACAGGAAATACCATTTTTTCATATATTATCCTATTGTTAGGAAATATTTTAATTATAGTTTTAGAAGGTCTGGTTGTGTTTATTCAAACATTAAGGTTAGAATATTATGAATTTTTCACCAGATTTTTTAAAGGAAACGGTAAAGAATTTAATCCTATAAAATACAAATTTTAGTGGAGGTGTTAGTTATGGCATATGTTGTTTCTCTTTTTGTTTTAGTATTTTTAACAGTTGTATCTGGATTCTATTTTTCAAAGAATCCTGAGAAATCAAGAATGTTTGCAAAAAAAGTTTTTGCTGGAAATATAGTTTTGTTTGTGATGATTATGCTTTTTGCTTTTATAACTTTAACTCCTACATCAGCATTTGCTGAAACAAATACAACAACAACACCTGCTGTTGATACTACTAATAATACAGGTCTTGGTTTAATAGGTGCAGCATTAGCAACAGGGTTGGCCGCAGTTGGAGCAGGTGTCGGTGTTGGGATGGTTGGTGCAGCATCTGTTGGAGCTATTAGTGAAAAGCCAGAGTTGTTAGGAAAAACCCTTATTTATGTAGGTTTGGCTGAAGGTATAGCTATTTATGGACTTATTGTAACCATAATGATTCTTGGGAGGATATAATTCATGAAATTCTTTCTTATTAGCGACAACATAGATACTTCTATAGGATTAAGACTAAGTGGAGTTTCTGGAGTTGTTGTTCATGAAAGAAATGAAATTTTGAATACATTTAATAGTGTTCTTAAAAATAAAGAAATAGGGGTTATATTAATAACAGAATTAGCAGCTGAAAAGATAGAAGAAGAACTGAAAGAACATAAACTTTCTGGAAAACTTCCTCTAATCTTTGTAATTCCAGATAGACATGGATGGCGTGGAGATAAAGATTTTATTACAAAATATGTAGAGGAAGCCATTGGGGTGAGAATTAATGAATGATACAGAATTAAAATTAAAAAATATGCTTGAATTATTGGAAAAAGATTATGAAGTTGAATATAAATCTTTAAAAAAACAATATGATGATGAATTTGAAAAACTAAAAAAGAGTTTTGAAGAAGATATTGAAAAATATAGTCAAAGAAAATTAAAGGAAGCTAATGATAAAGCAAAACATATATTAAAGCTTGCAAAATCTAAAGCGGAACTTCGTATAAAAGAGGAAAAGTTAAAACTTAAAAATAATTTATTAAAAAAAGTATTAGATGAAATAGAAAATAAAATGTTAAATTTGGAAAATGAGCGAAAAAAATATTTTTATCAAAAACTATATTTTGACGCAGTAAAATTAGTAAATGATGATTATATAATATTGTGTAATCCTGGTGATGTAGAAATTATAAAAACATTTGTATCAGATTGCAAAATTGAGTCTGATAATGAAATTAAAGGTGGAATCATTTTAAAAAGCAAAAATGTAAGTATTAAAAATACAATTGAGTCATATATTCGAGAAAATAAAAATATGATCTTTCGTCTTGTATTAGAAGAGGTAGGTGATATATAATGAAAATAAAAGAAATTAATGGTCCTGTTGTAAAAGCTGATGGGGCTAAAAATCTGTTTATGAATGAAATGGTTAGAGTTGGCGAATTTAAGCTGACAGGAGAAGTAATAAGAATAGATGGAGATATTGCTACCATTCAGGTGTATGAAGAAACTTCTATGTTAAAACCAACTGAACCAATAGAAGGAACAGGAAAAATGTTATCAGTTGCATTAGGTCCAGGATTATTGGGTAGTATATATGATGGCATCCAGAGACCTTTAAATGAATTAATAGAAAAGTCAGGATCTTTTATAGGAAGAGGAATAGATGCTTTTGGATTGGATACAACAAAATATTGGGAAGTATCTTTCCTGAAAAATGTAGGAGATGAAGTTAATGGTGGAGACATTCTTGCAGAAGTTCAGGAAACAAAAAGTTTAACCCATAAAATATTAATTCCACCGGATATGAATGGAAAAATTGTTGAAATAAAAGAAAACGGGAATTATAAAGTTACAGATATACTGGCAAAAATAGAAACAAAATATGGAATAAGAGAAATTAAAATGTATCATGAATGGCCGGTAAAAATTCCAAGACCAGTAAAGAATAGATTAGAACCCAAAATACCATTAATAACAGGCCAAAGAGTTATAGACTTGTTTTTCCCTATTAGTAAGGGTGGAACTGCTGCTATTCCTGGAGGATTTGGAACAGGAAAGACTATTACACAACATCAACTCGCAAAATGGGCTGATGCTGATATAATTGTGTATATTGGATGTGGAGAACGAGGGAATGAGATGACAGAAGTTTTAGAAGAATTTCCAAATTTAAAAGATCCGAAAACTGGAGCTCCGTTAATGGATAGAACTGTTTTAATTGCCAATACTTCCAATATGCCTGTGTCAGCAAGAGAAGCGTCAATATATACCGGGATTACAATTGCAGAATATTTTAGAGATATGGGATATAACGTTGCTGTTATGGCGGATTCAACATCGCGTTGGGCTGAGGCTTTAAGAGAACTTTCTGGGAGACTTGAAGAAATGCCGGCTGAAGAGGGATATCCTTCATATTTAGCATCGAGGATAGGTCAATTTTATGAAAGAGCAGGGATTACAGAAAATATAAATGGAACCGTTGGATCGGTTACTATTATAGGAGCTGTTTCACCTCCTGGTGGAGACTTTTCGGAGCCAGTAACTCAGAATACGAAGAGATTTGTAAAGTGTTTTTGGGGATTAGATAAAAATCTGGCTTATTCAAGGCATTATCCATCTATTAATTGGCTTACAAGTTATAGTGAATATAAGGAAGATTTAAATGAATGGTTCGCAAATAATGTTAAAAAACAATGGAATTATTATAGAGATGAAGCTATGAAATTATTAACAGAAGATGATAGGCTTCAACAGATTATAAAAATAGTTGGTGAAGATGTTTTGCCTGACGATCAAAAACTTACTGTTTTAATATCGAAAATAATAAAAGTAGGTATATTACAACAAAGTGCTTTTAGCGAAATAGATTCTTATTGTCCGTTAGAAAAACAATATTATTTATTAAAAACAATTATGGATACCTACTCACGTTCAAAAAAATATATTGAAAAATCAATAGCAATAAGTCAGGTTTTACCTGCAGAGGTTATTTCAAAATTGCTGACAATGAAAGAAGAAATAAAAACTATAAAAGAGTTTAAAAGTATAGAAGGATTTTTAAATACACATTTTGAAAAATTAGAAAATATATATAGTAAATGATAATAAATCCTTACTTCCACTCCAGGTGTGCGAAAGCACAATATTGAAAATGTATTAATGAAAAATGAGCTATATTCAACATTCCACCGCGGGTGTGTAGTATGCTATATCGGAGGTGTACATATGGCAATACGAGAATATCAGGGGATATCTCAAATTCGAGGACCTCTCATTATAATAGAAAATGTTAAAGATATAAGATACGATGAAGTTGTCGAAATTGAACATAATAATAAAACCAGATTGGGTAAAGTTATTATGATAAGTGAAGATGCAGCCGTTATTCAGGTGTTTGAAGGAACTCAAGAATTATCTCTTAATGAACCAAAAATAAAGTTTTTAGGAAAACCACTAGAAATAAATTTATCTCCAGATATACTTGGAAGAACATTTGATGGACTGGGAAGACCTATTGATGAAATGGGTGAAATAATTGCACAAAAAAGTGTAGATATAAACGGATCAGCAATAAATCCGGCCGCCCGTGAATATCCTCGAGATTTTATTCAAACAGGTATTTCAGCAATTGATAGTATGCTTACATTAATACGTGGTCAGAAACTTCCTATTTTTTCAGGAAATGGATTACCTCATAATAAATTAGCGGTTCAAATTGCCAAACAGGCTAAATTAAAATCAAATGAAGAATTTGCTGTTGTATTTGGTGCAATAGGTTTAAAAAAAGACGATGCAAATTTCATAATTAAAAATTTTGAAGAAAGTGGCGCCATAGAAAATATGGTGGTGTTTTTAAATCTGGCCAGTGACCCTGTCGTCGAAAGGATAGCTACGCCAAGAATGGCTCTTGCAGTTGCTGAATACTTGGCTTTTGATTTAGGAAAACATGTTCTTGTAATTTTAAATGATATGACCAATTATTGTGAAGCATTAAGGGAATTATCAAATTATAGAGGTGAAATTCCTGGAAGAAAAGGTTTCCCTGGGTATCTTTACTCAGATTTAGCTTCGATATATGAAAGAGCTGGTATGATTAAAGGGAAAAATGGTTCTGTAACCCAAATACCTATATTAACTATGCCAAATGATGATATTACTCATCCAATACCAGATTTAACCGGTTTTATAACAGAAGGCCAAATTGTTTTATCAAGAGAATTACATAGAAAAAATATATACCCACCTATAAATGTTTTACCATCTCTTTCAAGATTGATGAAAGATGGAATTGGTAAAGGATTTACCAGAGAAGATCATCCGGATGTATCATCACAGCTTTTTGCATCTTATTCTAGGGTGTTTGAAATAAGATCTTTGGCTGCTATAATTGGAGAAGATGATTTATCTGATATAGATAAATTGTATCTGGAGTTTGGAAAAACCTTTGAAAATGAATTTATTAATCAGAGTTTTAATGAAGAAAGAACACTTGAAGATACATTAAATATTGCCTGGAAAATACTTTCTATATTACCGAAGACAGAACTAACAAGAATAAAAAAGAATTATATAGAGAAATATTATAAAAAATAACCTTTAAGATTGAAGGTGGAATAATGATTTTTAATCAAACTATACCGACAAAAGGAAATTTAATAAATTTAAAACAACAGATTATTCTTGCAAAACAGGGACATGATTTGCTGGAGAAAAAAAGAAATATTATAATGAAAGAATTAGTAGATTTAATAGATCAGGCTAAGAGTGTTCAGGATAGAATATTAAAAATATTTAATAAAGCTTATGAATCTTTGCAACTGGCAAATCTTGATTTAGGAATAGAAAATGTTGAAGAATATGCAAATGGGGTTTTAGAATACGATGATTTAAAAATAAGATTCAGAAGTATAATGGGTGTTGAGGTTCCAGAAATTTATAAAGAAGAGCAAAAAATAGATATTCCTTATGAAATTTATAGAACAGATGCTGCATTAGATCAAGCATATATATCTTTTAAAACAGTTTTGGGATTAATTATAGAAGCTTCCATGATTGAAAATAAGGTTTACAAACTTGCACATGAAGTAAAAAAGACTAAAAAAAGGGTTTCTGCACTTGAAAATATTGTAATACCTCAACTACAAAGTTCTATTAAATTTATTCAGGATACTCTTGAGGAATTTGAAAGAGAAGAATTTTTTAAATTAAAAAAATTAAAAAGATAATTATAGATTACGATATCTAAAAAGTCAAATTCACTCAGACAGCTTGATTGCTAATCCTTAAAATTATTCATTCTCAGCCGTCGCTCAAACAATACATCGTGTATTGTTTCGCTCAAAATTACGTCCATGTAATTTTGACGGCTTCCATTCATAATTTTAAGGGCAATCTTCGAGTCTTCGTTTCATTTGAGACTTTTTAGACAATCTATATAGATAATAAAATTTAACTTGACAAAAAGAGTTTTTTATGATATAATTATTAGTGAGAGTTATTATAAGACCCGGCTTATGTGGTTAGGGTCTTTTTTTTTATTAATTTATAATTATAGGAATGTACTATATTTGAACATAAATTCATAATATGGAGGGAAAATATGATAAATGTTGCATTAATTGCTCATGATAAAAAGAAATTGGATTTAGTTATGTTTGTAAAGGAATGGAAGTATGTATTTGAAAAATGTAATCTTTATGCTACCAGTTCCACTGGAACTTTAATAGAAGAAAAGGTTGGATTAAATGTAACAAAATTTGCGTCAGGTCCATATGGAGGAGACTTGCAAATAGGTGCAATGATTGCAGCAGGAAGCATGGATTTTGTTATATTTTTAAGAGATCCTTTAACAGCACAACCTCATGAACCAGATGTTTCTGCTTTAATGAGAGTTTGTGATGTACATAATATACCTCTTGCTACCAATTTAGCGACAGCAGAAGGGCTTGTATTAGAAATAGAGAAAAAATTTAAATAAGAGAAGGTGGAATTATTAAAGATTTAGATAATTATGAAAAATATACAAAAGGAGAAGAAATTGCAAATTCTATAACTCATGGTATAGGGGCTATCTTGAGTATAGCTGCTTTAGTTTTATTGATTGTCTTTTCAACGTTAAAAGGAACTTTTTTACAAACCGTTAGTGTTACTATATATGGAATAAGTTTATTTTTATTATACCTTGCTTCAACTTTATATCATAGTATTCAACATAAAAAAACAAAACAAATATTAGAAATAATAGATCATTCTTCAATCTATTTATTAATAGCAGGCACATATACTCCATTTACTTTAGTAACACTAAACGGTAAAATTGGATGGACGATTTTCACAACTATATGGGTATTAGCATTAATCGGTATAGGGTTAAAACCTTTTTTTGTAAAAAAATTCAGAATAATCTCAACGCTTCTATATATTGGAATGGGTTGGATGATAATTTTCGCAATAAATCCATTAATATCTTCATTACCTTTAGGTGGAATAATATGGCTTGTAATAGGAGGTTTATTATACACCGTTGGTGCTGTTTTTTATATATGGAGGAAGTTACCTTATAGTCATATGATATGGCATTTATTTGTTTTAGGTGGAAGTATTTCTCATTTTATTGCAGTATTTTTTTATGTTTTGAATTAAGTGTTTGAATACACTTTAATATTATATTATCAACCAAAAAGCTCCTCTGGAGCTTTTTGGTTTTTGGAGGTACATCATGAAAAAATTTTTTTTGATTTTATATTTATTTTTTTCTCTATTTTTATATTCTTATAGAATTTTTATTACTCCGTCTTATGAATTGGCAGATTTTATAGAGGAAAAAATTATTATTTCTAACAATATAAAATTTGTATCATTGAGTTTGAATGCCCCTTTTTTGTCTATATTAAATAACAAGAACAATGTCGAAGGTTTTATAGAATTTAATATGTATGATATTAAAAGCAATAATATACTGCCTGATAAAAATACTGAGGGATATTTACATGAAAAATTCATGATATTTGATAATAAAAGTGTACTATTTGGAACGGGGAATTTTACAAGCGGTAGTATATTTGAAGATTTAAATGTTTATATATATACAGAAGATCAAGCAATAACATCTCTTTTTTTAAAAGAATTTCAAAATTTTCAAAATGGTAAATTTGGAAAAAACAAGAATATAGAGAATAAATCTATTTATTCAAAAGATATTGGAAAAATAATTTTTATAACCGGACCCTCAAAAAATATATACAACTCTATAAATAATTTTATTTTATCATCTAAAAAATTTTTATATATATTTACTTATTCATTTACTGATGGTCGAATATTATATTCATTTGAAAAATTATCATCCATAAATGTTGACGTAAAAATTATTGCCGATAACTGGAATGAAAAGTTTGTATCAAATTTAAAATATCTAAAAGGTATAGAATATAAAATTTTAAAAAAATATAGAAATATGCATTTAAAATTATTAGTAAATGAACATGGTTTATTGTTGGGAAGTTATAATCTAACATATAGAGCTCGCGAAAAAAATGATGAATATATCTTAATTATATACAATAAAGATATTAGACAAATATTGTTCGATTTATTCAATAAATTATGGAATCAATAATTAATTTTTACATCATTGTTTTGTATTTTTAATAAATTATAGTATAATTACTTCATGTAAAAATTTTTTATGGGGGATATCATGAAAAAAAATTTTATATTTATTTTTATTTTAATATTTATTCTTTTCTTTTATATTATAAAATCGCCATTAAAAATAGGCATAATTGGGAATTTTTCTGGAGATGAGACATTTTCTATGGAAGATATTGTTAAGGCAGTCAACACATTTTCCAAAAAATATAAATATTCTAATATAAAGATTTATTATGAAGATGCAAAAGGAAATGCCGAGGATTCTTTAAAAGTATATAATAAATTAAAAAAGAAAAACGTGAGCATAATGATATTTGCTACAGATTCTACTTCATTTAATCCTGTCTATCCCCTGCTTAAAAAAGATAAAATTCTTGGAATAGGTGCTTCTATTACTTCTGATATTTATACAAACAAAGATGATTGGTTTGTAAGAATTATTCCTAATAATAAAAATGAACAAAAGCAAATCGCAGAATATTTGAATGAAAAAACAGACGAAATTCTTATTATAAAAGGATATGAAAATCCGATTTATATAAATAATTCATTTGAGAATTTTAAGGATTTTTATTATGGAAATATTAATCTTATTCCTTTAAATACACCGGAAAATTCAATAGAAAAAATCAAACTGTACTATAATAATGAAAATTATGCATATATTATGATAAGCTCTATCAACAAAAGTGCTTTAATAATAAACTTATTGAAAAAAATGAATCCGAAAATAAATATAATAATTTTACCTTGGTTTAATGATAAACATTTAATCGATTTGTTAGATAATAAAAAAAATATAATATTACCTTATTACTTTTCAAATTATTCAGAATATTCCCGTAAATTTAAGGAGCTATATAATGAATATCCAAATATTTATGCAAATATTATTTATGAAACTTTGGAAATATTATATTATGCTTATAAAAATACTCCAAATAGATCAGAAGAAATAAAAAAATATCTTTTAAATAATACATTTAATACTTCCTTTGGGATCGTAAAATTCGATAAGTATGGTGAAATAAATAAAAAACTTTTATTTGAGGTGTATCCCCAATGAAAAAAATATTTATTATTTTAGTTATTTTATCTTTTACATATTTATTTGGAAATACACTCAAAGTTGGAGTATATGAAAATCCTCCCCTTATGTATGCCGAAAATGGTAAAATAAAAGGTATTCTTCCGGAAATTATGGATTATATATTTAAAAAAGAGAATATAGATGTTAAATATGTTTATTTAAACTTTTCTGAAGGGTTGGAATATTTAGAAAATGATTTAATAGATATTTTATTAGGAGTTGGGTATACAAAAGATAGAAGTGAAATTTTTAAGTATAATACTGTTCCTTTATATGACACATATGGAAAAATTTTCACTTTAAAAAATACAAAAATACATAATTTTTTTGATTTAAAAAACAAAACAATTGGAGTATTAAAAAATGATATTTTTTATCTTGGAGAAAAAGGGCTAAAAAAAATTGATGATACATTTGATTTAAACATAAGATTTTTAGAATACAATACATATGAAGACATATTTAGAGCTTTAATAAAAAAAGAGATTGATGCAGGATTGGTAAATTATTACGTTGGAATGATGCTTTATAAAAAATATAATGCATTTGAAACGCCTATTTCATTTTATCTTATCAATGCATATTTGATATATCATAAAGACAATTTGCGGGATATTATACATAAAATAGATTCCAATTTAACAAATTTAAAAAGCAACCCTAATTCTGTATATTATACAATTACAAGTAAATATTTACATAATGCCAAAATTCCGTTATGGATAACATTAATTCTTACAATATCTTTATTAATACTCATAGTATTAGCTTTAATTATATGGGTTATGAATAATATAATAAAAAGAAGAACAGCTGAATTAAGAAAACAAATACAAATTACTAAAAATCAAAATTTGGAATTGGAATATTTATTAAAATCTTTAAAAGAATATACTAAGGAGTTAAATATAACAAAAGAAAAACTTGAAAAATCAGAAATGTTATTAAAATCTATAATAGAAAATAGCCAGGATGGGATTTTATATGTTGATAAAAATTTAAATATTATTTTGGCTAATTCTGTTTTCAAAAAATGGGCTAAAAGAGATTTTAATAAAAAAATAAAAGAAAATGATAATTTAAAGGAAATATTTAAAGGAGAAGATCAGTTTTTTGATGAAATTGAATTTTCTCTTAAAAATGAGAAAAATTTCATAGTTGAAAAACCCATAAAAAGATTAGATGGAAGCATATATTGGGTAAGCAATAATTATTATCCAATATATCGAGATTCGAAGGTTATTGGTATAGCTTTAATCAGCAGAGATATTACAAAATTAAAAGAAAATGAATTTAAATTGCAAAAATTAGCTCATTATGATTCTTTAACAGGAATATATAATAGAAATGCCGGGTTTCACCTCTTAGAAGAATTGATATTTTTATCCAAAAGAGAAAAAAAACCAGTTACAATAGGTTTTATAGATGTTGATAATTTAAAAATCATAAATGATACATATGGTCATAATGAAGGAGATAAAGCTTTAAAAGTTATATCTGAAACAATTAAAAAACATATAAGAAGATCTGACATTTTAGCTCGTTATGGCGGTGATGAATTTTTTGTTGGCTTATATAATTGTAAATTAGAAGATGCTCGTAGACTCGAAAAAAATATAACAGAAGAACTTAAAAAACTCAGTGAAAAAAGTAAAATTAATTACAGTGTAAGTTTTGGATTTATCGAATATAATCACAAGGAAACACTTGATTCTATTATTTCAAAAGCAGACGAACTGATGTATAAAAATAAAAGAAAAAAGAATTCAAATAGATAGAATAAAAAAAGATATTTTAAATTATACATTAAAATAACAAGAATTTGAAAGTTGTTTTTAAATTAATTTTTTAGAAATGTAATTATGGGATTTTGTAAAAAATATGAAAAATGATATAATTTATAAAACAAAAATATAAAGAACATTATGGTGTTTTGACAAATAATGCTTGGTTTATTGGAGGGATTGCTTTGATAGAAAGTGTTGTAGTTTCTATTAATATTTCAAAAAAAAAGGGAGTTGTTAAAGAACCAGTTCAAAAAGCAGAATTAAAAGTCAATTGGGGAATTGTTGGTGATTCACATGCTGGAAATTGGCATAGGCAAATATCAATGCTTTCAGAAGAAAGTATTGATAAGATGCGGAAGTATGGATATGAGCTAAAATATGGTGATTTTGCGGAAAATGTTACTATTAAAAGCGGAGAAATATACAAATTACCTGTAGGAACAAAAGTAAAAATTGGTAATACTCTGTTAGAAATTACACAAATAGGGAAAAAATGTCATACATCTTGTGCAATTTATCAGACTATTGGAAAATGTGTTATGCCACTGGAAGGAATATTTTTAAAGGTACTTGAAGGTGGCGAAATAAAAATTGGAGATAAAGTTATTTTTTATACTGGCAAGACAGTAAATGTTTGAATTTTTGGGGTGATATTATGAAAAAAATTTTGATAAAAATTTTGATATATGTTTTTCTAGTATTATCAGTTCAAACTCCGGCCGAAAAGTTGGTAATTTTTCATGCGGGTTCTTTAACCAATGTTTTAAAAGCTCTATCCATTGAATTTGAAAGAGAAAATCCTGATATAAATGTTCAATTAATGGGGTCTGGAAGTTTAGTAGTTGCAAGGAGAATTACAGAATTAAATCAATTAGCCGATATTGCTTTTGTCGCAGATTATACTATTATCCCAGAGTTTTTATATAACAGATATGTGAATTTCAATGTTGTTTTTTCTAATAATAGTCTTGTTTTGGCTTATACTGATAATTCAAAATATAAAGTTCAAATAAATGAAAAAAACTGGTATAAAATTATTTTTAATAAAAATGTTATTTTTGGACATTCTAATCCAGAACTGGATCCAGCGGGATATAGAACATTAATGACACTGCAATTAGCAGAAAAATATTATAATGAAAATGGATTATATAAAAAATTTTTGAATTCCAGAAATAGAATGATTCTAAAAAAATCAGTTGATTTAATTGCATATTTAGAGGCTAATGAAATGGATTATGCATTTTTGTATAAATCAATTGCTTTTCAATATAATTTAAAATATATAGAATTACCTGAAAAAATAAATCTTTCTTCAATAAAATATAAAGAAAATTATAAAAAAGTATTTGTAGAAGTTCCTGGAAAAGATGGGGGAAAAATAAAGATTTATGGGAAACCTATAAACTATAGTTTTACTATATTAAAAAATGCACCTCATTATAATATTGCCATGAAATTTATAAAATTTATGTATTCCAAAAAAGGAAAAGAAATTTTTAAAGAAAAAGGAATGAATTTATTTGCGAATGTTGACTTTCCAGAAAATTTACCTGAAGACTTAAAGGAATTATGGGGGTATTAATTTGGAAATATTAATTGAAAATTTTGAGATTGTTTTTAATCATTTTTTTTTAAATGTAAATAGATTAAAAATAAATTCTGGAAATTATATTTATATAATTGGTCCAACAGGGTCAGGAAAAACACTATTCTTGGAATCAATTGCAGGATTTGTAAAACATAAGGGAAAAATATTTTTTGGCAAAAAGGATATTACTTTATTACCGCCGGAGAAAAGAAATATAGGTTTTGTATATCAAAATTATCATCTTTTCCCACACTTAAATGTAAGAAAAAATATTGAATTTGGTATGAAAATGAAAAAAATTAGTGATTTTGAATATTTCCATTATATAATAGAAAGATTAAATATTTCTCATATCTTAAATAGAAAAGTTCAGGTTCTATCCGGGGGAGAAAAACAGCGAGTTGCATTAGCAAGAGCTCTGGTGACAAAGCCTGATATATTATTACTTGATGAACCATTATCAGCTTTAGATCAGGATATAAAAAAGGATATTTTAAAATTATTGCATGAAATCAATCAGGAGTATAATTTAACAACTATTCATGTAACCCATGATAAAAATGAAATTATTAATAATTCAAAAGTTTATAAAATTTTTAATGGAGTTTTGACGGAGGAATCATATGTTCAGAAATATAATTATAATTATTAGTTTTGCTTTTGTATTTGCGATATTATTACCTTTTCTTACTGTATTTCTAAATGTAGATTATCAATTATTAATTGAGATTTCTAAAACTCCGGAATTTTTAAATACTGTTAAAATAACTTTTTCTGCAGCAATATTAGCAACATTAATAGCCGTAATATTTGGCATTCCTTTTGCTTATGGTATTATTCGATTTGATTTTCCCTTTAAAGCCATTTTAGAGGCTATTATCGATATTCCTCAGACTATTCCCCACACAGCTGCGGGAATCGCATTATTAATGACTTTAGGAAGAAATTCATTTATAGGGAAAAGTTTTGGGTTATTTGGTATTTCTTTTGTACATACATTTTGGGGAATTGTTGCAGCGATGAGTTTTTTGAGTTTTAGTGTTTTTGTAAATTCGGTAAAAGATGGGTTTAAAAAAGTTGATATAAGATATGAGAAAGTTGCACGTTCTTTAGGTGCAACACCTTTTAAAAGCTTTGTTTTTATAGCTTTACCAATGGTAAAACATGAAATAATTACAGGTTCCTTATTAATGTGGGCAAGAAGTATTTCAGAATTTGGTGCTGTTGCTATATTAGCATATTATCCCATGACTTTATCTGTCCTTACCTACGATAAATTTCAGGGATATGGATTAAAACAGGCATTAGCGCTAACCGCTTTAATATTTATTATGTCAATGATTATATTTGTATTCATTAGAATAGTACAAAATTTCTGGAAATACACAGAATCGAGGTAATTATTATGAAAGATAAATACAATAGAAAAGTTGAATATATTAGACTTTCGTTAACTGATAAATGTAATTTTAGATGTAATTATTGCATGAATGAAGAAGTAAAATTTATGCAAGATAATGAACTACTTACATTAAAAGAAATAGAAGTATTAGTTAAAACTTTAAAGGATTTAAATTTTAAAAAGATAAGGTTAACAGGTGGAGAGCCAACATTGAGAATGGATATTGTTGATGTTGCTAAAATAATAAAAAAATATTTTGGAACATTTAGTATAACGACAAATGGTTCTTTAATGTATTATCTTGCTGATGAACTCAAAAAGAATGGTTTAAATGAAGTGAATTTTAGCCTGGATTCTCTGAATAGTGAAAATTTCAAAAATATTACTAAAAGAGATGAACTGCAAAATGTTTTAAATGGGCTTGAAAAATCACTGAAAATAGGTTTAAAAGTCAAGCTCAATACAGTTATTCAAAAAAGAAATTTATCAGAAATCTTTGATTTAATTGAATTTGCGGCAAAATTGAACTTGCCTATTAGATTTATTGAATTAATGCCTATTGGAAAAAATTATAATGATAGTGATTTTATTAGCGAAAAAACTTTAAAGGATAAAATAAAGGAAAAATATAATTTAATTCCTGTAAAAATAAAATTCGGTTCAGGTCCTTCAAATTACTATTTAATAAAGGAACTAAATTCATACATAGGTTTTATTTCTGCTATTACACATAATTTTTGTTCAAGCTGCAATAAAATTAGAATTTCTGCAGATGGAAAAATTTATCCATGTTTGGCTTTTGATTACCATATTTCAATAAAAGATGTTATTTTAGAAGAAGATAAATTAAAAGAGAAAATAAAATTTGCTATTTTTGAGAAACCCAAACGACACTATTTAAGTAAATTAACAAAGAAAACGCCTATGCATAAAATGGGGGGGTAGAATGGATTTTACACATATTGATAAAAATGGAAATGTTAATATGGTTGATGTATCTGGGAAAAACATAACTTTAAGAATAGCCCGTGCTCATGGAAAGATAAAGATGAAAAAGGAAACATTAAAAGCAATAGTTTCTGGAAAAATAATTAAAGGTAATGTTTTAACTACAGCAAAAATAGCTGGTATTATGGGAGCAAAACGGACTTCTGAATTGATACCAATGTGTCATAATATATTTATTTCGAAAATTGATATTGAATTTAAAATAAACGATAATAATATCGAAATATTTTCATTAGCAAAAACACATTCTCAGACTGGTATAGAGATGGAAGCATTAACTGCTGTGAATATTGCAGCCCTTACAATTTATGATATGTGTAAAGCTATTGACAGAGAAATGGAAATTTCGGATATATATTTAATTGAAAAATCTGGTGGGAAAAGCGGACATTTTTTAAGGGAGGATAATTTATGAAATATTTTGTTCTAACTTTAAGCGATAAAGGCTCAAAGGGTGAAAGGGAAGATATTAGTGGAAAAATAATTCAAGATTTAATGAATAACATAGGCGGAAAATTAATTGGATATAAAATATTGCCAGATGAAAAAGAACAGATTTCTCAAGAATTAAAAGAATTAATAAAAAAAGATATCGACATAATATTAACAACTGGAGGAACGGGATTAACAACAAGAGATGTAACTCCAGAAGCTACTTTAGAAGTTATTGAAAGAAGGATATATAGCATGGAAATAGCCATGATAACAACAGCTCTAAAAAAAACTCCTCATGGAATGCTATCAAGAGCTGTTGTTGGAATTGCAAATAAAACATTAATTATAAATCTTCCTGGAAGTCCAAAAGCTGTACAAGAAAACTTGCAGGTATTATTACCTGCTATCCCACATGCGATAGAAAAAATAAAAGATTTAGGTGGTGATTGTGCGCGATAATAAAAGCATAATTTATTTTTGATATTTTTGCCATAATCTTTCAAATTCCTTTTCATAAACTTCTGATATATACTTACTATGAATTATTAAAGAATTCTCATCATTATTATATTGTGCAGAATTCGTAAAATTGAAAGAACCGGTAAGAGTTATTTTTTCATCTATTATAATTACTTTATGATGAAACGTTTTGTCATTTTTATCTAATATAACATTAATGCCATTTTGTTTTAAATAATTTATCTGAGCCCAGTTATAATTTGATTGATATTCTTCCGCAATAATTTTGACATCAACACCTCTTTTTTTTGCATCTATTAATGCATCAGCTATTTGACGTTTGCTGAATGTAAATATCATAACATGGATTTTTTTATTGGCTTCATTTATTAATTTTATTATTCTATTTGTTAAATCATCTTCTGGAGTAAAATAAGGTTCTATTAATCCACTGTCAAATTCTACTTTTTTATATGGTTTATTATCAATCGAATTTTTACCAAAATATCCGTTATACATTTCATTAAATTCATTCATATAATCCTGTGCCAACTCATTTGAAAATATTATTATTGAATTATTGGAGTTATATCCAAAACCATTATTTGTAAAATTGGTGCTTCCGGTTATTACACAATAACCATCAATAATTATAAATTTATTGTGCATTAATTTATAATTTTTATCATATTTTACCAATATGCCAGATTTTTTTAATCCAGATATATAGGAATTGATGTTTTGTGATTCTATTATTAATCTTATATCGATATTTTTATTCTTTAGCTCTTTTAATTCTTTTATAAAAGGATAATAATTAACATCGTATATTGCTATCCATACAAATTTTTTCGCATTATCCAATAATGATTTTATATATTTCCAATTTTTTTTCTCATTATTACCTTCATCAAAAAAAAGTACAGTCGAATCATCACTGATATTATGAATTTCAATATTTAAATCAGTTGCTTCTTTTAAATCTTCGAGATGATAATCTGCTCTCCAAAAATAATTATTTCCATCGTAATATTCTCCAGGTAATTCTAAATCTTTAGAACTAATAATAAAATTCCCTTCTGAAATAGCAAAAATTATGGAATATACACTCAATAAAAAAATAATCAAAAAATTTTTTTTCATAAAAACTCCTCCTATAACATAAAATTTACATAATTCTATTGTTTTTTCATACTTGAATGTAGTATAATAATTGTAGATGTTTAAAATATTATTTTTTAGTAGGTGAAACTATGGAAATGTTAGAGAAATTAAAAATATTATCAGCATCTGCTAAATATGATGTTTCTTGTGCTTCAAGCGGGAGTGAAAAAAATAATTCAAATGGATTAGGTAATGCTGTGAATAGCGGAATATGCCATAGTTGGACAGGAGATGGCAGGTGTATATCTCTTCTAAAAATACTATTTTCAAACGCATGCATTTATGATTGTGTATATTGCATAAATAGGTCGAGTAATGATGTGAAAAGAGCTACTTTCAAAATAGATGAAATTGTTAAATTAACAATAAATTTTTATAAAAGGAACTACATAGAAGGATTATTTCTAAGTTCTGCGGTTGTAAAAAGTCCAGATTATACAATGGAACAAATGTTAAGAGTTGCTAAAAAATTAAGAATCGATGAAAGATTTAACGGATATATACACCTTAAAGCAATTCCAGGAGCTGATTTGAAATTAATTCGTGAAGCTGGTTATTATGCTGATAGATTAAGCGTAAATATAGAGCTCCCAAGTGAAAAAAGTTTGAAATTATTGGCCCCACAGAAAAAAAGAGAAAATATATTAAAACCAATGTCATACCTTGGTAAAAATATGTTAGCAAATATTGAAGAAAGAAAAAAATATAAAAAAGCTCCTGTGTTTATTCCTGCAGGTCATAGTACTCAATTAATTGTTGGAGCTTCACCAGAAAATGATTTTCAAATTTTAAAACTCGCAGAAATAATGTATAAAAAATTCAACATGAAAAGAGTTTATTATTCAGCTTTTATAAAAGTGAATAATGACAAAAAATTACCCGATATTTTACCACCGCTAAATAGAGAGCATAGATTATATCAAGCAGATTGGCTCATAAGATTTTATAAATTTAAAGCGGAGGAAATTGTAAATACAGAATATCCATATTTAGATGAAAAATTAGATCCTAAAACCTCATGGGCGTTGAGAAATTTTCAATATTTTCCCGTGGAAATAAACAAATCATCTTATGAAATGCTTTTACGAGTTCCAGGGATAGGTGTAAAATCAGCTTTAACTATTATAAAAATTAGAAAATATTCTCCATTAACCTTTGAAAAGTTAAGAAAAATAGGAGTTGTTTTAAAAAGAGCAAAATATTTTATAACCTGTAATGGAAAATATTATTCAAATTTATTATTAACACCAGACACAATTAAAGAAGAGTTGTTAAAAAACAAAGAATATAAAATTCCACTATTCTTACCAAACTCAATACAGAAGGTGGCGAGATAATGAAAATACTTATTTATGATGGGACTTTTCAGGGATTATTAACATTAATCTTTTATTGTTATAATAAAAGATTTATACCTGATCTTGTATTCAAAAAAAGCAATCCAACGATATTTAACATAATTGACTATATAGAATCGGACTTTGAAAAATCAAGAATAGTTGGTGAATTCATTATAAAAAAATTGGATAAACAAATATTAAAAAATATTTATCTTGCATATCTTTCCGAAATAGAAAATATTGAGAGTAGTATAATAAAATACTTTAATTTATCTCTTAAAATGCAAAGAAATGCAGAAATACATATTGAAAAAAACTATGTTTTAAGTGTTAAAAATGCAATATATAAGGTTATAAAGGAAAAACAGAGATTTTTAGGGTTATTGAGATTTAGAGAGTTGTTTAATGGAATCCTATATGCACCATTTGAACCGGATCATAATATAATCACTTTGCTTGCTTCACATTTTAGTGACAGACTAAAAAATAAAATATGGATAATTCACGATTTAAAGCGTGGTTTGGCTATTATATATGATAAAAAATTAGAGTTAGTCAAAATATTAAATTATAATATGAACTTAGAAAAAAGTATATCTTCTTCTGAAAAAGAGTTTCAAAGTTTATGGAAAACATATTTTAAAAATGTTGCTATATCAGAAAGAAAAAATATACGTCTTCAGAAACAATTTATGCCTCAACGATATTGGAAATATCTTACAGAAATTTGATAATTATCATAATTTTTATGTATTCTTATGATATAATGTAAAATGATTCTAATAAAAGAGGTGTGTTATGATAGGAATTAGAGGCGCTACTTCTATAGATAAAAATGAAAAAGAACATATAAAAAATCGTTCTATAGAATTATACAATAAAATCATTCAAAATAATAACATAAAAAATATAATTGCTATATTATGTTCTGTAACTCCAGACATAACAGCATATAATCCTATAACAGCCATACGAAAGCACTTCGGATTAAATAATATACCTTTAATGACATTCCAGGAAGCTGTTTTTGAGAATTCTGCAAACGGAATAATAAGATTTTTAATTCTTTGTGAGAGTGATACTCAAAATTTTATATATTTACATAATGCGAGAGATTTAAGAAAAGATTTAAAATAAATATTTATTTCGTTGAATCTCTAATTATCAATGTGGGTTTTAATATAATACCTCTTATTTTTTTTTGTTTTTCTTCAATTAAATTTAAAATTAATTCAGCTGCTTTGTACCCCAATTCATATATTGGTTGTCTTATAGTAGTTAGCGAAGGTTTATAATGTCTACTAAAAAATATATCATCAAAACCTGTAACCTCAACATCTTGAGGAATTTGTATTCCTTTTTCCTGAAGAGAATCAATTATACCATATGCAATTAAATCATTTCCTCCTATAATTACATCAGGTAATGCTTTTATGCGTTTTCCAAATTTGAATCCTGCTTCATAAGAAAAATTAGTATAAACGTGTTTATAATTATATATGTTTTTTTCTTTCATAAAATCAATAAATGTTTCATATCTTATTTTTGCACTAAATGTATTTTTGCTTCCATTTATAAAATAAAAACTCCTTTTTCCATTATTATATAAATAATTTAATAAATCTAAAATTCCAGATTTATTATCACAAATAACATAAGAAGCATTGACATCTTCCAAAATTCTATCAAGAAAAACTATTTTTAGACCTTTATCTATTAATTTTTCTAAAGTTGGATTATATAATCCTGTTCCTGTAAATATAATACCGTCTATATGTTTGGAAATTAAAGTATTGATTATTTTAGTTTCTATTTCTAAATTCTGATCTGAATTACTTAATAGAAGAGTATAATCCTTCTGTTTTAAATAATCTTCAACCCCTTTTACTATATTTGGGAAAAAAGGATTTGTAATATCTGGAATTACGAATCCTATCGTTTTGGTATTACCACGTCTTAAATTTTGGGCTAAGATGTTTGGGTTGTAATTCAACTTTTTTATTGCAATTTCAACCTTTTTTTTTAATTCTTTATTCACATAAGTACTATTATTAATAACTCTAGAGACTGTTGAAATAGAAACACCGGCCTCTTTGGCAACATCCTTAATGCTAATTCTTTTCATAAAAAAACACCTCTTAAAAATATGTTTATAAAAAATATGTTTATATACTAATAAAAAATTAAAAATGGGGGAAGCCCCCATTTTATTTTACTACTAATTTTAAATTAACTGGTATGTAAATAGTCTTTGTTTCTAAATATTCAACAGCTTTTCTAACTGCTAATTCCCCCATTAAAGAAGGTTGTTGAGCAACAGTTGCTGCCATTTCACCATTTTTTACAGCTGCAATAGCATCTGGGATAGCATCAAAACCAACAACGACAATTTTTCCTAATTTTCCTTCTGATTTAATTGCTTCTATTGCACCTAATGCCATTTCATCATTTTGAGCAAAAACTGCATCGATATCTGGATATGCTTGCAATAAATTTTCCATAACAGTTAATCCTTCTGCTCTATTGAAATTAGCCGTTTGTTTGGCTATAAGCTTTAAGTTTGGATATTTTTTTAATTCATTTTCAAAGCCTTTACCTCTATCTCTTGCAGCAGAAGTACCAGGAATACCTTCCAATTCTACTACATTTCCTTTGCCATTTAAAAGT
This sequence comes from Marinitoga sp. 1155, assembly GCF_001021175.1. Classification (NCBI taxonomy): domain Bacteria; kingdom Thermotogati; phylum Thermotogota; class Thermotogae; order Petrotogales; family Petrotogaceae; genus Marinitoga; species Marinitoga sp. 1155. The sequence goes on from NZ_AZAX01000028.1 coordinate 73,873, forward strand.
TCTGCAATATATTTTGCTGCCATAGCACCACCAGCAACATTATCAGAAGCAATATGCAAAATAACCTTGCCACCATTTGCTGCTCTGTCGACAGTAATGACAGGAATACCTGCATCATTTGCTTCTTCAACTGCAGCGACTATAGCATCACTGTCAGTAGGGTTGATAATTATTAAATCAACTCTTTGTTGAACAAGGTCTTCGATATCATTTAGTTGCTTATACGATTTATCCTGGGCATCAACAACTACTATATCCACACCTTGATTTACTGCTTCTTGTAAAGCTCCATTCCTTAACTCAACAAAAAATGGATTGTTCAATGTTGAAAGAGATAATCCGATTTTAATACTAAATGCCATCAATGAAAATAAAATAATAAATGTTACAAATAATACAGTTTTTTTCATACATACACCCCCTATTTTTCTTCCCTTTCCAACAGTATTGCAATTAATATAACAATACCCTTTACAGCCTGTTGGTAAAAGGGAGATACGTTTAATAAATTAAGTCCATTATTGATTATTCCCATTATTAGAGCTCCAAAAATAGTGCCAACGACACTACCCTTTCCACCGGTTAAACTCGCTCCTCCTAAAACAACAGCTGCAATAGCATCTAATTCATATCCTGTTCCAAATGTAGGTTGGGCACTATTAAGCCTGGCGGTTAAAAGTATAGCGCTTAGCGCTGATAAAATTCCACTAATCATATATATAACTATTTTATATTTAACAACTTTAACCCCACTAAGTTTAGCTGCCATTTCATTTCCGCCAATTGCATATGTATATAATCCTAATTTTGTATTTGATGATATATACCATATCAAAGTAAAAGTACCTAACATAATTATTATAGGATAAGGTATTCCGAAAAAATCTCCTCTTCCTATAACTCTAAAACTTGAAGAAAACCCTGAGATAGGCATTCCCTGAGTATATACTAATGTTAAACTTCTACCAATAGCCATAGTTGCTAGTGTTACAATAAATGGTTGGATTCTCCCTTTTGCTATAATAAATCCATTAACAAATCCCATCAATGCGCCTATAACTAATGCTGTTATTATACCTAAAAAGATAGAACCAGTTTTTAAAACAGATGCCATTATAACTGCAGATAGTGCAAAAATAGATCCAACAGATAGATCTATGCCTCCTGATATTATAACCATAGTCATACCAAAAGCCATTACCGCCTGAATAGAAACCTGTCTAAAGACATTAATTATATTAGATATTGTAAGGAACCTATCACTTAAAATTGAAAAAAATATTGAAATACCTATAAAACCAACTATTGCTGGATATTCTTTCATTTTTTTCAAAATAATTTTTCCATTCATTAAATATCAACTCCAGTAGCTAACTTTAAAATGTTTTCCTGATTTATGTTTTTTTGTTCTAATATTCCCATACTTTTACCTCTATGCATAACCATAACTCTATCGCACAAACTTACTATCTCAGGTAATTCTGAAGATATAAAAATTACAGCATTTCCTGAATTAGCTAAATTATTAACTATATTATAGACTTCTACTTTTGCTCCAACATCTATACCCCTTGTCGGTTCAACCAGAAAAACCACTTTTGGATTTCTTTTTAAAACTTTGGATAATACAACCTTTTGCTGATTTCCTCCAGATAAATTTCCAGCTTTTTGTTTGTATGATGTTGCTTTGATAGAGTACTTTTTAATTTCATCTTTTGCAATTTTTTTAGCTTTTTTCCAAAATAATATACCATACTTTTCAATTAATTTAATATTTTGGATTATTATATTTTTCATAATATCTAATTCTAATATCAATCCCATGCTTTTTCTATCTTCTGGAACCAGTGCTATACCATATTCTAAGGCTTTGTTAGGGTTATCTATTTTTTTTATTTTTCTATTATTAATTATTAAACTTTCCCATTTTGCTGGTATATATCCATAAATGGCTAAAGGAATTTCGGATTTTCCAGATCCTACTAATCCAGCTATTCCAAAGATTTCACCTTCTTTTACATCAAATGAAACATCTCTAACTACATTTCCCACTTTAAGTTTTTTTATAGAAAAAATTACTTTATTTTCAATTTTATTATATTTAGGAAACATCTCGTCTATTTTTCTTCCAACCATCATATTTATAAGATCTTCCTGTGAAAAATTATCTACAGAACCACTACCAATATATTTCCCATCTCTTAAAACAGTAACTTTATCGGCTATTTCAAAAACTTCTTCTAATCTATGAGAAATAAAAATAATACCTATTCCATTATTTTTTAACTCTTTTATTATTTTAAAAAGATTTTTAGTTTCATGTTCAGTTATAGCTGCTGTTGGTTCATCCATAATAATAATTTTTGAGTTCAAGGATAAAGCTTTTGCTATTGATACTAATTGTTTTTCTGATGTATTTAAATCTTTTACAATTGTTTCAGCTTTTATATTAAAATTATTAGCTGTTAAAATTTTTTGAGCTTCATCAATTAACTGTTTTTTATTTACAAAGAATTTATTTATATTTCCAATAAAAATATTTTCTGCTACAGTTAAATCCTCAAATAAATTTAATTCCTGATGTATGGTAGCGATTCCACGATTTATTGCTTCTGAAGGATTTGAAAAAGAAATTTCTTCGTCATTATAAATTATTTTTCCTTTATCAGCTTTTATTACTCCACCTATAATTTTTATCAGAGTGCTTTTTCCAGCTCCATTTTCACCTAACAAGGCATGAACTTCACCAGGATTAAGTTTAAAATCTATATTATCCAAAGCTAAAACACCGGGGAATTGTTTTGTCACTTTTATTAATTCTAATAACATTAAAATATCACTCCTGAAACAAAAATAGCGTTAAAATAAGGTTTATTTTCACCAGTTCTAATTATAGCTTTACAATTAGTAGAAAGTTTTTTTAGATTTTCGTGAGATACAAACTCAATATTTTTATTAAACTTTTTAATTAAATTTATAAAATCTTCAGATGATTCTTTAGCAATAATAATTTTTTCTATATGTAATTCTTTTAATAGAATTTTTGTAACCTGTTCAAGTGTTGGATTGCCGATATCTATTACTAAATCAATTTTTTTAATATCTTTTGAAATTGGAAAACCCATATCTACAACAGCAATAGTATCTGTATGTCCCATGGAAGCAATTACAGAAGAAATTTCAGAATTAAATATTCCTTTTTTTTTCACCGCATTCACCCCTTTCAAAAAACGTTCTTGAAAACGTTTTCTGAAATAAGAATAACATACTTTACATATTATTCAAAATCCAATAACAAAAAATAAACAGAGATTTGAACCAATTATCTCTAAATAGAAGTCTTTTTTAATTTTATATTAATATTATTTAATTTTTATTAATAAAATTTTCCTTATACTCTGGACATATTGCTTTGAAATTACACCATTTACAATTATACTTTGAAGGTTTTGCTTGAAAATAGATTTCGTCTTTTGGAATATTTCTTTTTTTATCATTTAAATAAGATTCGAGTATTTTTATTCTTGATTTAATATGCTCTTCTACCTTTAAAATATCATCTTTGTTATATTTTTTTTCTTCAGAAATACCCTCCAGCAAATATTCATTTATCAATGTGATTTTTTCTAAATTAATAGTATAATTCTTATAAGCATATAATGCATATAATTTTAATTGAAAGTCATCATCTTTTGATTTTTTACCAGTTTTCCAATCAACGATAATAACTTCACTACCTTTTTTATACATAAAATCAATTATAGAATATATTTTATAATCATCAATAAAAAAAGAAGAAAAATTATTTTCTTTGTCTATTTCCATTATTTTTATACCGTTTTGTATATCTTTTAACGTTTTAGAATTATAATAATTTTGAAGCAAAATTTTAGTTTTTTCTTTTATTTTTTTTCCAAATTCATTTTCAAATATATTTCTATTTTTATAATAAATAGAATAAAACATAACTATACTTTTAGGATTTTTCTCCCATTCTTTTTGATACTTTTTTGAATAATATACAGCTTTATTAAATTCATATCCAATATTTTTCAATGCCATTTTTAAATCAGGAGTTTTTAAAGCTGTTATGTTATTAGCAATATAATCGTGTATTAAAGATCCTAAAAATTGTTCAATAGTTGTTAGTTTACTTAGTCTATAGGCCATTTTTGACCTTTCTGGTGCCGTTTTTTCCCAACCGCCCCATATCAGAAATTTAGAATAATAATATGCCCTTGGGCATTTCGATAATAATTTGTCTTTTGAAAATGACCAGGATTTTTCCGGATATTCACCAATCATATTATCCCACCTTTCGATACTTTATTATAACAAAATTATGCTATTATAAAAAAAGAAAGGAGATACAATATGAATTATTTAGAATTATTATACGAAGCTATTGATTTAGAAAAAGAAGCCGAAATAAAAACTATGATTAATGAAATAAAGTTATATGGAAAAAATAGAGAAAAAATAGGACGAGCTATAAACAATTTAAAAGGTAAATTTATAAGAAAAGAAATTGGGGGAATATATTTAATTAAATTTGGAAGAGAAGAGCCTTTTAAAACAGATATTTCTGTTGGAGATGTTGTATTGATTAGCAAAGGTAATCCTTTAAAAAGTGATTTAACAGGTTCTGTTACAGAAATTGGAAATAAATATATTGTTGTATCTTTTTCAAATAGACCACCTATCTGGATCCAAAAATCAAAAAATATTAGAGTAGACTTATATTTAAATGAAATAACTTTTAAACGTATGCAGAATGCAATTTTAAAACTTCATTATAGTGAAGGAAAGCTTAAAATTTTAAAGTCTATTATTTTAGGTAATAAGAAACCAAAGCAACCTGAAAACGTAGGTTTATCTTTTTATGATAAAGATTTAAATGATTCGCAAAAAAAGGCTGTGAAAGAAGCAGTTGGCAGTAAAGATATTTTTCTAATACATGGTCCTCCAGGTACAGGAAAGACTCGAACTCTAACAGAAATTATTATGCAAGAAGTAAAAAATGGTAAAAAAGTTTTAGCAACTTCCGATTCAAATGCTGCAACAGATAATTTGTTATTTAATCTTATACGTTATAAAGATATAAAAGTATGTAGATTAGGTCATCCGAGTAGAATAGATAAAGATTTAATATCCCATTCATTATATTATGTCGTTGAAAATCATGAAGATTATAAAAAAATTGAAAAAATCCGTGAAGAAGCTATTAATTTATCAGAAAAAAGGGATAAATATAAAAAGCCTATTCCTCAAATAAGACGAGGACTAAGTGAGCAGCAAATAGAAAAATACGCCTTAAAAAATCGTGGAACAAGAGGAATTTTTCCTGAAGACATGAAGTCAATGTATGAGTGGATAAAACTTAACAACGAAGTTCAAAAACTTTATAATCTTGCAGAGGAATCAGAAGAAATTCTGGTAAAAAAAATTATAAGTAGTTGTGATGTAATCATAAGTACAAATAGTTCTGCTGGTATTGAAGAACTGGATAATATTACATTTGATACTGTTGTTATAGATGAAGGTTCTCAGGCAACTGAACCATCATGTTATATACCAATAGTTCGTGGGAGAAAATTTATAATAGGTGGGGACCATAAACAACTTCCTCCAACAATTTTAAGTGAAAAAGCAAAAAAGATATTATCAAAAACATTATTTGAAAGATTAATAAAAAAATATCCAGAAAACTCTTCTATATTGACAGTTCAGTATAGAATGAATGATAAAATAATGCAATTTTCTAATAAAAAGTTTTATAATGGAATATTAACAAGCAGTAAAAATATTAAAAATAGAACTATATATGTTAATATCGATAATTATCCGTATAATAAAATATTAAGCAAAACACCTCTGATTTTTGTTGACACCTCTGAGATTCAAGAAAAATATGAAGTGATAAAAAAAGGATCATCGTCAAAATACAATCCATTAGAAGCAAAAATAGTTATAGAAATTAGTAGAATTCTGGATAAAAACAATATCGATTATGGAATTATTTCACCATATAAAGATCAGGTGAAATATTTAAAAGAAAAAATAAATAATACAGTTAATACGGTTGATGGATTTCAAGGTAAAGAAAAAGATGTTATTATATTTTCTTTAACAAGAAGTAATGAAAAAGGTTTAATAGGTTTTTTAACAGATGAAAGAAGATTAAACGTGGCAATTACAAGAGCAAGAAAAAAATTAATCGTTATAGGAGATATATTAACAATAACCAATTATTCATTATTTAACGATTTTATAAAATATATCGAACAAAATGGAGAAATTATTAAGTTAAAAAAATCTGATTACGATGTCTAAAAAGTAAAGTCGCTCAAACCTTGATTGTTAATCCTTAAAAATAGCTCATTCTCGCCGGCCGTATCAGACTTACATCCATGTTCTGTATTTTGCATCCGTGCAAAAAATTTGACCGGCTTCATTTTACGCTTAGATTTTTTAGATATAAAAAATCTAAGGTAAATAGTTTTTTTAATATTTTATAGAAAACAAAAATTTTTTATAAAATCAAAATTATTTTAACCAATACCCGCGATAGCGTGTAAGGACAATCTGCGAATTTTCGCTTGCTTTTTACTAATTGGATACCCTAATTTTTAGAATTAACAGGTATATTAGTAACATGGCTTTATATAATTCCATATTCTCGTGAGAATATATAAAAACAGTTTTTTGTAAGATACATTTATGCTATAATAATACTAAGAAAAAACAAATGTGGAGATGATGAAAATGAAAAAATTACCAATAGGAGTACAAGATTATAAAAAACTAATAATAGAAAATTATATATATATAGATAAAACAAAATATATATTAGAATTAGCAAATTCCGGAATACCAACCTTTCTCTCAAGACCAAGAAGATTTGGAAAAAGTTTAACAGTATCAACATTATATTACCTATTCAAAGGAGAAAAAGAATTATTTAAAGATACATATATATATGACAAATGGGAATTTAAAGAATATCCTGTAATAAAACTCGATATGTCAGATAATACATTAACAACATATGATGAATTTATAGATTCTCTTGATGAAAGAATTGAAGAATTATATAGAGAATATGATATTTCACCAATAAAAAATAATTTACCAACAAAATTTGGGCATTTAATAACAGAATTAAGTAAAAAATACAAAGAAAAAACAGTAATACTCATAGACGAATATGAATCACCAATATTAGAACATATAAACAATAAAGAAAAAGCAGAAGAATTTAGAGCATTTTTAAGAGAATTCTATAAAAAAGTAAAAACAAAAGATGAATACATAAAATTTGTATTCATAACCGGCATTACAAAATTCACAAAAACAGGTGTATTTTCAGCACTTAATAATTTAAATGATATATCGTTAAATAAAAAATATGCAACAATGTTGGGTTATACACAGGAAGAATTGGAATATTATTTTGAAGATTATATAAAAGAAACAGCAAAAGAAATAGGAATATCAGAACATCAATTATTAAAAGAAATGAAAAAATATTACAATGGTTTTTCCTTTGATGGAGAACAATTTGTATATAATCCATTCTCCATATTAAAGTTTTTTGAAGAAAAAAAATTCAGAAATTACTGGTTTGAAAGCGGATCGCCATCATTTCTATCAAAATATATAGAAGACAAAAAAGTAACCTATGAGGATCTGGTAAAAAACACGGTAAGTGCAATGGATTTCTCAACAAGAGAAATAGAAGATGCCAATGCAAATATATTCTTTACACAAGCAGGATATCTAACATTTAAAGGAATAAAAAGATATGGATTAACAGAAAAATACATATTAGATTATCCAAATCTCGAAGTAAAGAACAGTTTTTCAAAATTAATATTAGAATCAAATTACAAACCAAAAGAAGAAGCATATGAAAGGGTATATGAAATATACATAAAAATAGCAGAAAATGACATAAAAGGATTAATAGAAGAAATAAAGAAAATAATAAGTGCAATACCGTATAACTTACACAAAAAAGAAGAAAAGTATTATCACTCATTGATATTTACAATAATAGCATCAGCAGGAATAGATGTAAAAGCAGAAGAATTAACAAACTTAGGACGAAGTGACCTTGTAATAGATTTTGATGAAAGGATATATCTTTTTGAAATAAAAGTGGATAAAAGTGCAATTGATGCAATAAACCAAATAAAAGAAAAGAAATATTATGAAAAATACAAAGGAAAAGAAATATATATAATAGGGATAAACATAGATTCAGAAAAAAGGAATATTGATGATTATATAATTGAAAAGATATAACTGCATACAATCTCAAATTAACAAAATCCCCGAAAACGGGGATTTTGTTATAAGAATTTATCAATAATCTCATCAATCGAAATTCTTTCATTATAAAAGATAATTACAATATTTATCCTAAAGTAGCTTCAATTGAACTAACAAATAAATGTAATATAAAATGTTTACATTGTTATGGCGATTTTAATAGTAGTTTGAATAATTTTATTAGTTTAAATGATGCAAAAAAAATTTTATATGAGCTAAAAAACTTGGGGGTAAATATTATTGAACTAACAGGTGGAGAAATAACAACATATCCATATCTAAAAGAAATTATAACCTATGCTCTTAAACTTGAATTCGAACAAATAGGTTTATTAACAAATGGAATATATATTTCTGAAGAAATTATGAATACTATTATTTTAAATAAGTCAAAAATATTTATTCAAATAGATTTGCATAGTTTAAATGATGAATATTTAAAATGGTTTACTAAAACTTCTAATTCTTTAAATAAAATAAAAAACAACATATATATACTTGCAAAAAATAAAGTTAATATGAGAGTTGCAACAATTGTTACTCCAAAAAATTTAGATGAGATTGAAGAGATTGCAGATTGGGTATATAATTTAGGGATAAAATCTTTTGGTATCAGCCCGGTTATAGAATTAGGAAGAGCAAAAAATATGAACAAAAATTTATATTTAAACGATAATGAATATATTCAGTTGGATATATTATTGGATAAAATAAACAAAAAATATCCAAAATTTCTATCTCTTATAGAATTCGGACAGTTAAAAAATTCTAATTGTGGATGTATTTCATCTCATGTTGTAATCTCAGCTACAGGTGAAATAAAAATGTGTACAATGGATAACATGAAATACTTTAATAGTAATTTAGGTAATGCTATAAAACAAAATATAAAGAATATTTATGATATCAACTCAAAATATATAAATGATATTTTCAAATTAGAATCTCCAAAATTAAATTCTGAAGAATGTAAAGAATGCAAATATAGATATTTCTGTAATGGTTGTTTGCTTAGAGGTTTTATAAAAGCAAAAGAATTAAAAAATAATTGTAAATGGTATAAAAACAAAGTTTCTCAAATCATAAAAGAACAGTTAAGGATAGAAGAATTTCAGAGGTGATTTAAATGGGAAATATATTAGAAGTAATTAATTTAAGAAAAACATATACTCTTTTTAAATTAAATGCAACATTCAACGTAAAAAAAGGAAAAATTACAGGATTTATTGGTATAAACGGTTCTGGGAAAACAACCACAATAAAATCAATTCTTGGCCTTGCATTAAAGGAAAGTGGAATTATAAAAATATTTGGAAAAGAATTAAACAAAAAAACTGAAAAAGAAATAAAAAATCGTATAGGGATAGTATTTGATGAAGGTTATTTTTATGAGGAATTAACTTTAAAAGAAATGAAAAAAATAATATCTTCCGCCTATTCAAATTGGAATGAAGAATTATTTAGGCAATATATAAAAAGATTCAACTTACCTTTAAATCAAAAGATATATAAATTATCTAAAGGGATGAAAATGAAATATGCAATTGCTTTAGCCCTTTCACATAACCCAGAACTTCTAATTATGGATGAACCAACAAGCGGGTTAGATCCTTTAGTTAGACATGAATTAATGAATATACTATTGGAATTTATGAAGGATGAAAATAAAAGCGTATTTTTTTCAACTCACATAACATCGGACTTAGATAAAATTGCAGATGATTTAATATTAATCAACAACGGAAAAATTATTTTTTGTGAAGATAAAAAAGAACTACTAAATAAATATGTAATAATTAAAGGTTCAAAAGAACTTGTTAATGATGAAATAAAAGAGTTATTTTTAAATTTAAAAATTTCAGAAGATTATTTTGAAGGTTTAACTGATAAGAAAAACGAATTAAGTAGTTTATTTAGAAAAGATGTAGTAATTGAAAAACCTACTATAGAAAATATAATGCTTTATCATGTTGAGAGGTGAAAAAATGAAATTAATACTAAATCTTATAAAAAAAGAATTTTTTCTTGCAAAAAATTATTTATTGATAACCCTTGCTACTGCAATATTTATTCCACTGTTTGTAAATAGTAAAATAGGTAATATTGGAGGAAGTTTTATAGTTTTTTTCATTACAGTTATTTATACGGAATATCTTTTATATAATTCAATTTCAATAGTGGAACATAAGTACAAAGGTTCTTATTTACTCAGTGCAACACCATATTCTAGAAATACACAAGTAAAGGCAAAATATATTTTCATATTGATAATTTTTTTCATATGTTTTCTTCTTTATAGTGCGGTTTCTATAATTTTTGCTATTCCAAAATTAAATCTATTTTCAACTGGATTAACGTTGTTAATAACAAGTATTTTTTTTGGTCTTATTATTCCAATCCAATATAAATTTGGATATGAAAAAACAAAATATATTTCTGCAACTTTGATTTTTTTAACCCCTTTTTTATTACCTAAATTTTTGCAAAATATAGCATCAAAAAATTATACTTTTAAAATTTCAGATCAAATTTTAATTCTATTATTTTATTTATGTGCATTAATATTTTTATACTTTTCAATGATTGTTTCAATACATATTTATTCAAAAAAAGATTTTTAATAAACTCGAAAGGAGATTAATAAAATGGAAATGATTATGTTTGCAATAGCGTTTGTCGCTATTATTGGAATATCAGAATTAATAAAAAAATGGATTAACAAAGATAAGTTTTAATAAGTATTTTTTCTTCGAATAAAGTACATGTTTCTATCAGAAATGCCATTATGGGAAGTATTTATATATACAATATTTTCAAGATTAATCTATAAAACCAATTAATCATTAACATCAAATAATAGAATGTATTAAACAAAAAATTAACAACAAAATATATCATATGATAAAATAATTATGTAAATTTATTAAATTTAAGAAAAAAAAGTTGATTATAAATTTACTCAAAAATTACTTTATATCGTTGACTATTTTTTTGCTAAAATTATTGTAAATTGAATAAGTGAAAATAATATCTTTTGTTATTCAGTAACATAATATAAAAATTATACATTCATAAAGTTTTATTATGAATCGTTAAGTTATAAAATTCACGATATTTGTTAGCAATATTATTGAACAAAGTCGATGATATTATCTGATAATAGTAATTAATAAAATAATAAAGTTCCCCAAACATCTAATCCATCAATGCCTGGAATTATTTAGTATAATTACCTAAATATGTATGTAATATATAATTAAAAAATTGAATATTTGTTAAATTATTATTTCATTTTTCGATTTACCAAGGTGAAAAAAATCACAGGAGGGAACAAAATGAAAATAGTTAATGATGCAAAAAACGAAAGTTTAAAATGTTTTATTGTTTGTTCTGCTGAATGCGTTATAATATGTTCTCTGGATACAATGAGCCCTTTGTTAGATGCAATGGGTGTAGCATCATATGCTAATACAGAACATATATCATTATAGTCTAGATGAGGAGGGAGTTTTATGAAAATAATTAATAACAATAACAAAGAAGAAGGTTTAATATGTATTATTGGGTGTGGAATAATTTGCGGATTTGGATGTCAGACTGATTCTCCTATAATACCTGTAATGGATGCTGCAGCTGGTATTTCTGGTACTATAACTGGTACGGGCGCTAAATTTTAATTGAATTTAAATTTATTGGTTTTTTATAAAATTCACCTCGGTTTTTTTATTAAGTATTATATACTAAAATTTAAAATAATTATATAAAATATGCATTTGAGAGGTGGAAATATGAAGGGTTTTATTTTTGAAACAAAAAAAGGAAATTTTTATTTTTATTCTGATACTACAGGAGAAGTTATATTTATAAAATCCAAAGATGATATTAAAAATTTTTCTAATAAATATCAAAAAAGTTATTTTTATGATGATAAAATAGTTAATATTACTAATATTAAAAATTATATAAAAAAAGAGGAAGTAAAGAATTATTTTTTATTGTTACCGAAGATTGTAATCTTAGATGTAAATATTGTGCTTATTCGGGAGAATATTCTAATATGAGAACACATAATAATGTGTATATGGATTATAATATAGCTAAAAAAGCTATTGATAAATACTTCTCGGATATTTCACAAACCCAAAAGGAAAATCCATATTTTATTCCAGCTATTGGGTTTTATGGTGGAGAACCTTTACTTAATTTTGATTTAATAAAAAAGATAATAGAATATATAAAAAATAAAAAACACAAATGTCATTTTACTATCACAACAAATGGAACTATATTAAACGATGAAATAATAAAGTTTCTTGCTGAAAATGAAATTTCTCTTGCTTTTAGCCTTAATTGTTCTAAAAAAGAGCATGATAGATTACGAGTATTTTCAAATGAAAAGGGTACATTTGAAATTGTGTATAATAACATATTAAAAATAAAAGAGAAATATCCTTATTATTATAAAAAATATTGTTCTATAATTGCGTGTTATGATTATGGAACAAATTTATTAAAAATGAAAGATTTTTTTGATAGGAGTAATTTATCAGAAAGGCTTATCAGACTTAATATGATAGGAAATTCTTATACTAATTGGTATAATCAATATTCAAAAGAAGAAAAAGAAAAGTTCTTTTCTCAAATGAACGAACTAAAAAATTTATATTTCCAGAAAATTAAAAAAAATGAAAATGATAAATTTTTATCTTCATTTATGGTGTCCAATTAGTAAAGTAAGCGAAAACTCGAAAATTGCCTGAAAAAATAGCATATGAAGCCGGGCAATTTTGCATGGATGCAAAATTGAGTGAAGCCGAACATGGATGTGAGTCTGATACGACCGGCGAAAATATGCTATTTTTGAAGATTAGCAATTAAGGTTTGAGCAACTTTACTTTTTGGACACCCTTTCTTCATTATTTGGATTATCATATTTTACTATACTTAATAGAAATATAAAAGTAAATTTATATGAAAGTAAACCTTCATTTCTTTCATTTACAGGAACATGTGTACCAGGAGAAAAAATAGCAATCTCTCCTTCTGGAGATTTGCATTGCTGTGAGAAAATCAACTATAATTTTCCTATTGGCACTGTTGAAACCTGGTTGGATTATTCAAAAATAGAGAAAATAATAAAAAAATACAATCAAAAATTAAAGTCAGAATGCTTAACCTGTTCTGTGTCAAGATTGTGCCCGCTTTGTTTCGCTTTATTAGCAGGGAATGGAGAATTCGAAAAAGATCCTTCAAATATTTGTGAAAATATCAAAAAAGGAATAAAAAAATATTTTGAAGAAATCTGGAATTTGCTAGAGGAAAGAGTTAATATATTTGATTTAATCAAGTTTTCAAAATATAAACAATGTGGGGTGTATATATGAAGAATAAATATTTTAAATTAAACAAAGACTATATTTTAGTTATTGGAAAAGAAAATAAAGGTTTAATTTATGATTTAAAAAATGGAAATATGATAGAATTAGAAAAAACATGGACTGATGTTTTAGTACAGTTAGAAAATGGCATTAAAATTGAAAATGTAAAATCATCCTAAAATTCAAATGTAAATTCTATAGATTCAAAAGCATACAAAACATTCCTAAATAATTTATTAAATTTAAATGTTCATAGCATAATATTGAGCGAATTCAATTTAGAGA
>NZ_AZAX01000029.1:0-37197 GCF_001021175.1 Marinitoga sp. 1155
TCATGTAATAGTATATGATTGTGATTCACAAAATAAAGAAACTATAAAAATAGAAATTGATAGAGTTTTTGAAGAGGTGCTAAAATGAGTTCTAAAAAGATAATATATATACCTGATAAAGAGGTTAAGCTTGAAAATAAGGATTTGCTTGGTACTAAACCTTGAATTTTTAAATAATACTATATATGATTACATAGCGGGAAAAATTGAACCTATGTTGGCAAGCGATAATGTAGAAGATATATTGTTTGCATTTAAAATTCTAAATAATTTAAAAATCGATAAAATAAATAAAACAAAATTAGATGCTATAAAAATTTTAATTAAGGATATAGATGAGAAAAAATTTCATGAAAATGATAAAGCTTTGATTAAGAAAGTTAAAAATAAAATAATTTGATCTATTTAGAGTAAAAGCGGCAAAAATTTGCCAGTTATAATAAATTTATTCTCTAATGTTTTTTAGCAGGAATTATTGTGGTTGAATTATAATATAATATAATTTTATTGTAAAGAAAAATAAATAAAAAATGTCTAAAAGTTAAAAGGGGGACTTTTGTTGAGAAAACAAGCGATTTTATTAATTGATGGAGAATATTTAAAAAAAGTATGGAATTATTATACAAATTCATTAAAAGAGAATTCTAAAATTAAGCTCGATTTTAAGAAACTGGTTGAAGTAACTAGCCGAATTACGAAAGATGATATAGAAATTTTAAGAAATTATTATTATAGTGCTCCGCCATTTGATGACGGAGAAGAAAAATATAAAAAGTTGAAAAGTAATTTTGATAGATTTATAAGTAGCCTCGAAAAAATAAATTTTTTTGAAGTTAAATTGGGAAGAACACAAAAAATAAATGATAGTGACGGTAATCCGATATTTACTCAAAAAGGTGTAGATGTTCAATTTGCTATTGATTTAATAAAATGGGGATTGAATAATAGAGTTAGTGTTTTAATATTGATAACAGGAGATTCTGATTTTGTACCTGCAATTAATTATGTAAAAGATCAAGGGAAACATGTGTATCTTTTAACAGGAGAAGATAGCAAAACATATAATGAAAATTTAATTAATAGCGTTGATTTACATATTATTATGAACAAAGATTTTTTTGAGGATATTAAATCTTGACAAAACAAAAAAAATGTTATATAATAACATTGTATAAAGTTGATGAAATATATGATCACCGTGGATCCTTCTAATGAAAATTAGAATGTGGTCCACGGTATATATTTTTTCTATTGATCATATTTTTTAAACTACCGGCATCACATTTTTGGCTCTTTCTAAAGAAAATTGACAAAGGAATGGTAAAAATTTTAAAATAAAAGGTGAAAAGGAAGAGCGCAATGAAAGAAATAATAAAAATGCTGGATAAAAATTTAAAGTATATAAAGCTTGAAATAAAAGAATTATGTATGGAAGATGCAAATTTGAAACATTAAAAAATAAAATTCTGATAATTGAACACAGTTAATTCAAGTATCTTTGGAAAGAACCATAAATTTTTCTCTGTTTTAGAAGATTTAATAGACATTTCTAATCCCTCTATGGTAATTTTTCAATAAATCTATTTATCTCAAAAGAATCAGTGTAAACTTTAACTTTTCCAAATTTAGATAATAATAATTTTGTTTTATCAATATTAAATTCGGTAGTTTCAAATAAAAAATGTTTTGATTTTAGAATATTCGGATAAATTAGTAACTTATAAAAAAAATCCTGGCCGTCATTACCAGCTTCTAAAGCTATTTTTGGCTCAAAATGTAAAGCTTTATTTTGGTAATAAAACTCACTTTCAACATAAGGTGGATTTGATATTATAAAATCCACCTTATTAATTATATCATATTCCACACTTTCAAAAATATCACTTTTAATAAAAATGATATTAGTATTATGTTTTTTAGCATTTATTTTCGCTACGTCTAAAGCATCTTCAGATATATCACATGCATAAATTTCTATATGAGGTAATTCCTTCTTTAAAACAATAGGGATTATCCCACTTCCAGTTCCAATATCAAGAATATATTTGTAATTATTTTTTTTTATTATATTTATCGCAATTTTAACCAAATCTTCAGTTTCAATCCTTGGTATTAAAACTCTCTCATCAACATAAAAATCATATCCATAAAAAATTACATTATTGGTAATATATTCTATTGGATAATCTTCAAATATTATTTTACTTATTTTTTTCAGTAATTCTCTAGAAATAACGAAATCTTTTTCAATCAAAATATTTGATATATTTATATTTTTAATTTTTGAAATTATTTTAGCAACAAAAAAGAGGGGATTATTAATCCCCTTTTTAATAAATATATTTTTATACCTTTTTATAAACTCTTTTAATGTCATATTCCCAGAATAGTTCTAACTTCATCAGATGCCTTTGATGGATCCCATGGAGGATCAAAAGTTAACTCAACCTTAACGCTCTTAACTCCTTCGATAGATCCAACCTTATTTTTTGCATCTTCTGTAATAAATCCTGCCAATGGGCACATTGGTGTGGTTAATGTCATTAATACATGTACATTATTTTCTTCATCTATATTAACATCATAAATAAGCCCTAAAGAAACAACATCAAAACCAATCTCCATATCATATACATTTTTTAAAGCATTCATAACATCTTCTTTAGTTACCACTTTTTTCATCTCCTTTAAAAAATTTAGAGTTTATAATAATTTCAGAATTATTTTTAAATTTCTCAAATTCTGTGGTTATTAATTTATTAAACAATTGCTTTGCCTTTTCATCTTTAATATTTTCAATAATTTTTTGTTTTGCTTCTTCAAGAGTCATTTGTTTTTTAGGATATTTTTTTTCTATTTTTATTAATGAAAAATAATTTTCATTGTATTTCATCGGCTTCAAAATAGCTCCTGGAAATGAAGTCCTTATGGTATTTACTAAATCATTGTTATTATTTTCAATATCTATTTTAATTTCTGTTGCTTCATTTGAAGATATTTTTTTATTATAAATATCATCAAACATATAATATCCATCAATTATTTTTTGATACGCTAAGGATGCATCATCTGATGTTTTAAAAAACACAAGTTTTAAATCTGCAGATTGTGGAGTATAATATCTATTTTTATTTTTAGAATATTCTGTTTCTATTTCTTTTTCTGAAACATCTACATTACTTAACAAATATTTATATATTTCCGAAATAGCTTTCTGATAAAGTTTCTTATGATAAATATTATATATATATTGCTCTTTGTTTTCAAAACCCTTTGATATTAAATATAACAATATATCATTTTCAGATAAGTTTGATGATAAAAAAATTTCATTTATTTGATTTTTTACATCATTAAAAAGCTGATCTTTATTTAAATTTACCCCTTTAACCTTCTCTGTAAATTGAATAAATAAGATTTCTCCAGCTAATTTATCCAGTACCGATTTTTCATATTTTTGGATAACCATATTCCCCTCTGTTGTTCCAACTAAAATTTTATAAAAATTATTGTTTATATTATTTAAATTTCTTAAAATTTCAACAGTTTTTGACTGAGATTGAAAATAATTATAATCAATATTTTCTGTATTAATTATCGCTATAGTTTGAGCATTAAGTTCCTTATATTTTACAATACCAAAAGATATAAAAGCTGATACTAAAATCAGAAAAAACAAAATATTTTTTTTCATTCTTTCTCCTCCCTATTTCCCTTATTTTTATAATTTTGTATAAATTCTTTTGATGCCATAAAAAGCAATGAATCCATATTCAAATTATTTTTAACATAAAAATATATCAAATGGGTTAAAAATTGAATATGATATTTTTCATTACTTATTTCATTTTCCAGATTATTTAAATCTTCTTTTATTAACTCAAAAATATCCTGTTTTTCAAAAGGATCAAAATTTACAGCTAACGAATTTTCTATTAATCTTCTTAAATTCATCAAAGGTGGCATCCCTGGATTATATTCACCTATCTTTGAAAAGTTTTTCTTTCCTTTTTCTTTTGCTTTTAATTTTTCCCATTGTTCATACGAATATTCTCCAGTATTTTCAAAAACATGCGGATGTCTTCTAACTAATTTTTCATTTAAATTATTTAAAACGTCACTTATATCAAAATTCCCATTTTCCTTTGCTATTTGAGAATGAAAAACAACCTGCAATAAAACATCTCCTAATTCCTCTACAAAATGTTTTTTATCATTACTATCAATTGCATGAATCAATTCATATGCTTCCTCTATTACATAAGGTTTTAAACTTTCATGAGTTTGTTTTCTATCCCATGGACACCCATCCTCAGATCTCAATGTTTCCATAATTTCAAGTAATTTTTCAAAATAATCTTTTGCTAATTTATTATCTTTCATACTATCCCCTTTCACAATATTCCTATTTTCATTAATCTCATATAATTAAATTCGTTTTTATCAAAAGATATTTCATTATCTATTAACAAAGTTCTTATTGGCTTAAATGTAATTCTATAAAAATCTTTTATACCATATTTTTTTATCTTTTCAATATGTTCTTTTGTTGGATATCCCTTATGCTTTTGAAAATTATATTCAGGAAACTCTTTGTCCAATTCAAACATTAATCTATCTCTATAAACCTTCGCTAAAATAGATGCTGCACCAATTATTTTTGATTTTAAATCCCCTTTCACTATACATTCATAATTTTTTATATCAAGCTTAAAATTTTTTCCATCTATAATAATATGCTTATCATATAACTCAAAATCCTTTAAAACTCTTTTAATGCCAAGAGTGGTCGCAGAAAATATATTATATAAGTCTATCTCCTCTGGAGTGGCTAATTTTATAGAATATTTGAAATTATCTATAATTATTTTAAACGCTTCTTCTCTTTTCTTTTCAGACATTTTTTTAGAATCATTTGAAATTTTATTCAGCAAATTCAATTGATCTTCATTTTCAACTAATATTGCACCAACCACCACCGGACCTGCCAGCGGTCCTCTTCCTGCTTCATCCACTCCAATAATTTTACCATATTTTTTTAAATATTCTAAATCCATTCTTTCACTCCTTATTTATATAGCCCGTCCAAAAAATCTAATTTTTATTCATAAAAAATCTAAATCTTAAATATTATCACATATTATTATTACAAAAAAATATGAAAAAAATCCTACCATTTATGATAAAATTAAATATCAGGAAAATTATTTCACAGGAGGGAACAAAATGGATTTTTCAAAAAGAATTCTAAATATGCAAGCATCACCTATCAGAAAATTAATTCCATATGCTGAAGCAGCAAAAAAATCAGGGAAAAAAGTATTACATCTCAATATAGGACAACCAGATTTAGAAACACCAAAAGCTTTTTTTAACTATATTGAAAAACACAAACCGGAAATTGTTGCCTATACACATTCAGCTGGATTATATGAATTAAGAGAAGCTTTTTCAAAATATTATAATGAAAACAATATTCCTTTTTCTCCTGAAGATATTATAGTAACAAATGGAGGAAGTGAAGCTATTATATTTGCATTAGCTGCCATTGCTGATCCTGGTGATGAAGTTATTGTAATTGAACCTTTTTATGCAAACTATAGAGGTTTTGCTGAAATGATAAACGTAAAGTTGGTACCCGTTAGAGCTTTGCCTGAAACAGGCTATGCTGTGCCTTCAACTGAAGAGTTTGAAAAAGTTGTATCATCAAAAACTAAAGCTATAATTTTTTCAAATCCTTCAAATCCAACTGGCGCTGTATATTCCAAAGAAGAGTTAAAAAGAATTGTGGATTTCGCTAAAAAATATGATTTATATATCATTTCAGATGAAGTATATAGAGAATTTACATTTGATGGAACAAAACACATTTCTACAATGGCATTCGGAGAATATGATAGAACAATAGTTGTAGATAGCATTTCAAAAAGATACAGCGCATGTGGAGCAAGAGTTGGTGTTTTTGCAACAAAAAATAAAGATTTATATAATCATGTAATAAAAATGGCTCAATCGAGACTATGCCCTCCTATGATTGCACAACTTGGAACAATTGGATTACTTGAAATGGATAAATCATATATAGAAAAAGTATATAAAGAATATGATAAAAGAAGATTGTCTGTTTATAATGAATTATTAAAAATAGACGGAGCTATATTTGAAAAACCAAAAGGAGCATTTTATGTATCTGTAAAACTACCTATAGACAATAGCGAAAAATTTGTTAAATGGATGCTTACAGATTTCAGTATTGATAATACAACAGTAATGGTAGCGCCACTATCAGGCTTTTATGCTACGGAAGGCTCCGGAACCCAAGAAATCAGAATAGCTTATGTATTGGATAGTGAAAAATTAAAATTTGCAACACACATATTGGCCGAAGCTGTAAAAGCTTATAATAACAAAAAGTAGGTGATATTTTGAAAAATGAAATAATAAAAGCAATTGACTATTTAGAAAAAAAAGGACTTATAAAAGGAACATGGGGAAATTTGAGTGTAAAAGTAGATAATAAAATATTTATTACACCATCTGGTGTCCCATATGATATTCTTAAAGAAGATGATATATCGGTTTTAGATTTTAAAACGGAAAAGCATATAGAAGGATTAAAACCATCAAGTGAAAAAGCCTTACATATAGAAATATACAAAAATTTTCCTGAAATAAAAGCCGTAGTACATACTCATAGTTTATATGCTTCAATATATTCAGCACTTCGTAAAACAGTTCCATGCTATATTGAAGACCAGGCGCAAATAATAGGTGGAGAAATTCCAGTAGCAAATTACAAACTTCCTGGAACTCTGGATTTGGCAATTGAAGCTGTTCGAAAATTCAAATTAGGTGTATATGGAATTTTACTTGCAAATCACGGAATTGTTTCGATTGGCAGAAGTTTAAAAGAAGCTTTAATTGCTGCTGAAATAATTGAAAAAAGTGCTAATATAGCATATCATGTTGAATTAATGGGAAAAGGGCATCCGCTATCTGAAGAAGATATCAAGTGGATGAGAAACTTATATATAGCATCTTACAGTAAAAATATTTAAAGGAAAAATTTATAGGTTTTAAAATATATTAATATTATGGTATAATTATATTAATCTATAATTTTTACAAATTAAAGGAGGGGGAATATGAAAAGTTTAAAAAGTCAAATGATATGGATAATAATTTTAATTTCTGTTATTCCAATGGTTGTATTTACTATTATAAGTACATTTGAAAATTATAATAAAACATATAACAATATTCTCAGTCATTTAAATGCATCTACAAAAAGCAGAGCGGAAATATTAAGAACTTATTTTAAACCCATTTTTGACATGGCAAACATGTTATCAGAAGATGCTAATGTAAAAGGTTCGTATAGTAACAAGTTTGATGAAAGAACATGGATGCTGAAAAATTTTGACAATATAATAAAGAAGTTCAAAGATTACGAAGCCGTATATATAGGTCTTAAAGATAAGACGATGTTGATGAAACCTGATGTTGAATTACCAGCTGGTTATGACCCAACGTCCAGGCCATGGTATAAAACTGCAATGTCTAATCCTGATAATGTTGTAGTTTCAGAGCCTTATGCCGATGCTTCAAGTGGAAATATACTAATAACAGTTTCAAGAACTGTAAAAGATGAAAATGGGAAAATAATTGGTGTATTAGGAATAGATTTGTCAATAAAAAATTTAGTCAATACGTTTTTAGGGGATAAAAATTTCGAAGAAGAAACACCGTATATTATAAATGAAAAAGGTATAACCTTGATTCATGAAGATCCG
This sequence comes from Marinitoga sp. 1155, assembly GCF_001021175.1. Lineage (NCBI taxonomy): Bacteria > Thermotogati > Thermotogota > Thermotogae > Petrotogales > Petrotogaceae > Marinitoga > Marinitoga sp. 1155. Next base: position 7,794 of record NZ_AZAX01000029.1, read on the forward strand.
AAAAAATGGGGTATAGATGTAAGTAATATGGAATTTTTTACAAGGGCAACATCCGAAAGTGGTATGATAAAATATACATATAACAATATAACAAAATATGCTTTTTACTATAAAATCCCAGAATTGCGCTGGACAGTATATACTGCAATACCTGAAAAAGTTATTCAGAATACGGTATGGAAACAAACTTCAATATATATAATTATATTTGGAATAATTATAATACTTGCATTTGTAATAGGAATAATGTTTGTAAATAATAGTATAGTAAAACCTATAATTATCATGACTAAAGAGATGGAGAAAGTGGGAAAAGGAGAATTAAAGGTAAAGGTTAAAATAAATTCCAAAAATGAGTTAGGGAAATTAGCCGAAATAATGAATCAAACGATAAAATCTCTTGGAGAATTAGTAAAGAAAGTAAAAGAATCATCTGAAACATTGATAAAAACATCTATGGAGGTAACCTCTGCTATTAATAAAAGTGTAAAGGTTAATGAAGTTGTATATAACGAAATTGAAGAAATTAATTCAAAAATTCAGGATGCTTCTTCTTCATTGGAAGAAACTACAGCTGGTGTTGAAGAAATTGCTACAGCAGCTCAAAGCGTATCAAAGTCTACTCAAGAAGTAATGGAACAAACAACTGAAACATCGCACCTTGCAAGAGAAGGAACAAAAAATGTTGAGGAAGTAAAAGATAAAATTAATGATGTGAACAAAAAAGCTAAAGAAAATGCACAAACAGTAAAGGCTCTTGCAAATGAAACAGCTAATATTCAGGAAATAGTAGAAACAATCAATTCAATAACTGAACAAACAAATTTATTGGCATTGAATGCGGCCATTGAAGCTGCAAGAGCCGGAGAGGCTGGAAAAGGTTTTGCTGTCGTTGCTGATGAGATAAGAAAATTAGCCGAAGAGTCAAAAAAAGCTACTGAAGAAATCGCTATTATTCTTGGTAAAATTCAGGATAGTGCAAAACAGGTAGATAAAGAAACAGAAAACGTTGTTGAAAGTATATCGGAAACTAATAAAATGATTTTTGAAATTGCAGAACAGTTTGAAAGCATAACGGAAAAAATAGAACAAATTTCTATGATGGTCGACAACACAGCCGCTTCAGCAGAGGAACAAACTGCATCAACAGAAGAAATCGCAGCTGCTACTGATACAGCAAACAAAGCAGTTATGAGTGTCTCTGAAGATGTAATTAATTTTAAATCGGAAATTGCAGAACAGAATAAAGATTTTGAAAATATAGCAAAAGCAGCAGAACAACTAAATCAATTAAGCGAAGAACTAAATGAATTAATAAAACAATTTAAAATATAACGTAAAAAAGAGTGGCAAGGCCACTCTTTTTTAATTAAATATAATATCTAATTAATAATAAACAATCATTCAAAAAAAATTTAAACTAACATAAATCAAGAGGAGCTAAGCTCCTCTTGATTTATGCTAACAATTTTAGCAATTCTATGTAATTAGAAACCTTTTTACAGTTTAGTTCAGAATGATTGTTGTGAGGATCATAAAGAATAAAATCCATACCAGCATTTTTAGCTCCAATATAATCAGAATCAGGATTATCTCCAATATATACTGAACTTTTTATCGAAACGCCTGATAATTTTTCAGCTTCATAAAAAATCAATGGATCAGGTTTTGGCTTTCCAACTTTTTCCGAAGTTAATATAAACTCAAAATATTTTTCTAAATTTAATGCTTTGCTTCTACCCTTCTGTACCTTTTCAACACCATTGGTTATTGCAGCCATTCGTTGATTGAAACTTTTTAATTCTTCTAACAAATCTTTTGCTCTTGGTAAAAAAAATCCTAAATTTGATAAGTTTTCTAAATAAATTTCTGAAGCTTTTTTGAATTCTATAGTTGAATTATAACCTATATTATGGAAAAATTCTTTAAATCTTTCAATAACAATAATTTCTTTAGGATATTTTTTTTCAGAAAACAACTTCCACCATTTTTCATTAATAGGTTTGTAAATTTCCAGGTATTCTTCACATGGTTCAATGGAGAAATACTTTAACGTATTAAACAAAGCTATTTTCTCTGATTTTTCAAAATCCAATATAGTATGGTCTAGATCAAAATAAACAATTTCGTATTTCATATTTTACTCCTTTCTTATAATAAAATAATAAAATGAATTTTTTAAATGTCCATATTCTAAAAGATTAAATTTAGCATATTGAATATATTCAAGTGGTTTTCTAATCATTGAAGAACCGACAATTGGATAAGTTAATATATTTGTTAAATAAAGCAAAAAATCTTTTAAGATATTACCTGTTAACCCATGTTCTACAAATATACCCTTTCCACCGGTTTTTAAAATTTTTTTCACTTTTTCCATAGATTTATATGGATTTTTTACAGAACAAAAAACATCTATTGATAATACCGTATCAAATGTGTTATCATCAAATGGAAGGTTTTCAACACCAGACTTTACAAAGTCTAAAGTTAAATCTTTTCTTTTTTTTGCTTTTTCCTTTGCTATTTCCAGCATCTTTTCGCTTTTATCTATAAGTACAACATGAGAGCCTTCTGGATAATATTTTATATTATTACCAGTTCCAACTGCAAGATCCAGAGTATACCCATTTATTAACGGAACAAATCTTTGCCTGAATTTATCAATGGTATTCTTTTCTAATGGTTCAAGCAACTTATCATAATATTTTGCAAAGAAATCATATCTTGTCATATAATCACCTCAAGACAATTATAACATATTTTTCTATGGAGGGATAGAATGAAAATAGATATATATGGAGCTTTATTTTATGATATATATATATTCGGAGAAAAAGCACATGAAGTTAAAATATTCGAAATGCCAGGAGGGTCAGGTTTTAATATTGCATATACATTATATAAATTAGGACATAATGTGAAATTCAATTCCTTTATAGGTTATGATAGAAGAGGCAAGCATTTAAGAAGTATTATCCCATTTAAAAATTTAGAGGAAAAAAAGAAAAATACAGCATTGTTTATAAGCAAAAACGAAATACCAGTTGCCATAGAAAGATCAATAAATGATTGTAAGTTTAAAGAATTAAAAAAAGAAGCTGATATAGCTATTATAACTACAGAATTATCTTTAAAAACTTTAGAAAAAATAAACAAATTAAATTATCAGCATATATTTCTCGATATAGGACCAAGACCTTTTATATTAAAACAAGCCATCTCTATATTTAATAATGCATTTATCATCGGAAATGAACAAGAGTGCAGATTCAAAAAATGTAATTTAATAAAATTGGGCATGAAAGGCATACTTTATAATAATAAAAAATATAAAAGTAATGGCAAAAAAGCTATGTATAGTACAGGTTTAGGAGATATTTTTGATGCATTTTTCATTCATTATCTTTTTGAAACTAAATCATATGAAAAAGCAATAATAAATTCTATTAAAAAGACCGAAAAAGTGCTTGATATTCCCGGTCCTTATAACAAGATTAATCATATTTTTTTCAAAAGCACACCTTAGATGTTACACGCTTACAGCGGGTTATAGGATTAAAAATTAGATTTTAATTAAAAAAACTTTTGAGCTACCGCTCACCTACGGTGGGTTATTGGTTTAAAAAATTGGATTTTAATAAAAACAACCTTTGAGCTATCGCTCCCTTACAGCAGGTAATTGGAAAAAATAAGTTTTATTATAGGCGGTCTAAAAAGTCTCAAATGAAACGAAGGCTCGAAGATTACCCTTAACACACCTACGGTGGGTTATTGAATTAAAAAATTAGATTTTAATAAAAAAACTTTTGAGCTATCGCTCGCTTACAGAGGGTAATTGGAATAAATAATTTTTAATATTATAAATCCTTTCCCCTTAGATTTTTTATTCTAAAAAATCTAAGCGTGAATGAAAGCCGCCAACAGGATGTTTTTTTGAGTGAAGCTTTTTCATGGATGAAAAATCGATGCGACGGTTGAGAATGAATAATTTTAAGGATAATCGCTGACTGAGTGAATTCGACTTTTTAGACATCGTAATTTATATACTATGCCCTTAACATAAACTTTTAAGTGAAAAAATTGTGGAATAATCGTTCATTGTGTAGAATTTTTCAAATGATAAGTTTTTAATTTTCAAATTTATTTTTATGTTAAATTTTATTGTTTCTATAGCACTTTTTATTTTCTTAAGTTCTTCAATAGAATAATCAACAGGTTTATAATACCCTAAAGTAATATGTGGGATTAAAATTTTATTTAAAGGAAAAATATTTTCAATTTTATTATATATATTCATTAATAATAAATAATCTTTTTTATTCGCTGGAATAAATTGAATACCTATAGCAGAACCTCCATGAAATAAACCGATAGATTTAAAAGATATAATTTCGTTTTTCAAAACGCAAAAGTTTTCAATAAATATTTTTTTTATATTTTTTTCTGTTTCTTTCATACACTTTACAACATTTTTATACGTAAAAGAATTACATAAATCATGAATAGTTATATGAAATGTATCAGCATTCAAAGGTGAAGCTAATATTTCTCCAACCTTTGAATATAAAATTTTCTGAATTTCCTTTATAATTTTAATATCATTTTGTTCTATAAATATCAAAATAGTATTTCCTATAAATCTAATATATTTACCCTCTGAATTTACCTTCAATTTAATCCCATCTATAATTTGCCAGTTTTTTATTAATTTATCCAATAATATTTTATTAATGCTTTCCTGATATTTAATATATTCTGTATAGTCCATAAGCAATCCTCCTTTGTAAGGATTTTAACATATTTTAAGAATTATGTATACCTCTAAAAACATGAATAAATTGTTAATATCAAACTATAAAAAGTTGTTATTGATTGTAAATGGTTATAATACTATTTGAAAGCGGTTTCATAAAATGGTAGTATACAATAGAGGCTAAATGCCTGAATTTTATAAAGGGGGGAAAGGTATGAAAAAGATTTTAGTAACATTATTGATTGTTTCTCTTATGATTATAGGTTTTAGTGTTGAAACATTGGTAGTATCTTCAAGATTGTGGACTCCGCCAACAGAGAAAGAGTTTATAATTAACGAAATTATTAAACCTTTTGAAGATATGTATGGTGTAAAAGTAAAATTCCAAACTATGGATGATCAAAGTATTTTGGATCAAATTGATGTTCAAAGAAAAACAAATAATGTTACAACAGATGTAATAATTTTATATGCATCAAATATGCCAAAAGCTGTAGATAGAGATTACGTTTATGATTTAACACCTTTTATTAAAAAATGGAATGATAGAACATTCTCAAAAGGTTTCGACTCAATGACAGTATTTAATGGTCACAGGTATTTTCTACCAGTTGGTGCTGATGTATATTTAACTTTAATTAACAAAAAAGCTTTAAAATATAAACCAGAATATATAGATGTAGAAAATATAACCTGGGAACAATTAGCAGAATGGGCAAATTTAGTGGCAAGAGCAGAAGGCGAAGGGAAATTTGCAGTTACTGGTGTTCCAATGAAATCTCTTATATATCAAATAGGAGCAATAGCATTATCTTATGGTGCTGATTGGCCAAATTTGGATACACCAGGTTCAATGGCTGCATGGTATTTATTGTACAAAATGAAAGATGCATTTTCACCAGCAATAAAAACTTATGATGATACAAGACCACCTATGAAAAGGGAAGAAACCTGGATGACAGTTGCTCATTCAGCTCGTGTAGGAGAGGTATTTAAAAGTAATCCAACCCAATTTATCGTAGCCCCAGTTCCTAAAGGACCAGCAGGAAGAGGTTCAGTTGCAGGAACAAGTGGATTTGCAATTGTAAAAGGTACAAAACATTTTGATTTAGCATTAAAATTTTTAGAATATATGACAAGACCTGATGTAATGTTAAAAGCAAGTAAAGGTACGGGTGGATTTATACCGCCAGTTGACGAAGCTATTGAATATCTGGGAAATAACCCGGAAGATCTTATAATAAAAAATGCAGTTAAAGTTTTAAATGAAGGCGTATTAGCTTATATCGAACCTATATGGAAAGATTGGGGACAGGTAAAATTAGTTTATGATGATTTATTCAAAAAAATGATTTTAGAAGACAAAAAATTTGAGCCGGATTTAATGGAAATATACCAATTTAAAATTGATGCTATGAGAAAATAATTAATAATTTTTTAGTGGGGCGTTCTAAGAGCGCCCCTTTAATAAAGGGGTGATTCTTTTGAAAAAAGCTTTAGAAAAAAAATGGATTCCCTATATTTTGATTGCTCCAACTATCATATTTTATATTGTTTTCTGGGTAAGACCTGTTTTAACTGCAATAATATATAGTTTTTTTGACGAAAATAATATATTTACTCTAAATAATTATATTACTATTTTTAAAGATCCATTTTTTAATCAGGCTATAACAAATACAAGCATTTTTGTTTTGATTTCGGTAACTTTAGAATTCATAGTTGCCTTTTTATTAGCTTTAATAATAAACAAAAAATTTTTTGGTTCCCAGGTTTTATTATCAATAGCACTTATTCCTATGGCTTTACCAGCAGTAGCCGTAGGCGCAATGTGGTCAAGTGGTTTTGCATCATATGGATGGGTAAACAGTATTTTATATCATCTTGGTATTATAGATGCAAACCAAAAAATAGTTTTTTTAGCTGGAAGTGATTTTCAATCTTTAATGTTAATTATTTTAATTGATGCATGGCAGGTTATACCATTTATGATGGTTATACTTTTAGCTGGATTACAAAATATTCCTAAAGAATCGATTGAAGCAGGATATATTTTTGGAGGTACAAAATTCACTGTTTTAAGAAAAATTACTATGCCAATGTTAAAATCAAGTATTCAAACCGCATTAATATTAAGAATAATATCTGCAATTCAAGTATGGTTAATAATAGTAATGATATATGGTTACAGAAGAATTCCTGTACTTCTGGAAGAAGTTGTTTTTTATAAAGAGCAAGTGCTGGGGTTTTACAGGGTAGCTCTTGCCTATTCTGTCATAGTATCAGTTGTAGTTTCTGCTGTTTCAATAATTTATTTGAAAGTTTCAGGTGCCTTCGAGAAGGAGGGAATTTAAATGAATTCAAAACAATCATATAAAAAGATCCTTTCAACTACTATATTTTATATAATTATTGCAGGAATTATAATGATTATAATAACCCCAATATATTTTTTATTTACAATCTCACTTATGTCAGACCAGGAAGCGTATGATTGGCCTACAAGACTGGTTCCTTCTTTTTTTAATTATTTTCGACTTGAATTATCAAAACCTAAATTATCAGAAAATGATAAGTATATTATAAGTATATACAGCCCGGTAAAAAAGAAATATATTACACTACTTGAAACAAATGATTTTGCCAAATTACAAACATTTATAAGAAGAAAAACGAACAGCCTGATAAAAAAAGAAAATTTTGATAAACAATTAAAAAAATTAAAAGATCTCTCAGAAAAAAATCCTGAAAAGCTAGAAAAAGTTTTATCTGAAAGAATTAATTTAAATAAAAAGCTGAACATTTTAAATGTAGAAATTGGAAGATTAATGGAAAAAATTGATATGGCAGAAAAAATCGGTGGAATGGATGAATTAATTAAGCAGTTAAAAAATGAGATTGAAATTAAAAATAATGAAATAAATAAAACGGAAAAATTACTGAAAGAAAATGAAAAAATTTTTGACAAATTAGGAACTGTACATTTTACAATATCAAAAAAATTATTGGATAATTATATTACATTTTTTAGAGTTACAAGCGATGCTATTCCTGCTTTAATAAGAAGTATAGAAGTGGCCTTCCTTACAGTTTTAATTTCTTTAACTATTGGTGGAATGGCTGGATATGCTTTTGCAAGATACTATTTTAAAGGAAAAAATTTATTGAAATTAAGCGTACTATTTGTCAGAATGTTTCCAGGAATTTCTATAGCAATGCCTATGGTAATTATTTTAATAAACATGGGATTTTATGATAAACCTATTGGATTATCATTAGTATATTCAGTTGGACAAATAGGAATGACAATATGGATTACAGCAAGTATATTTATGGGAATTTCTGTCGAATTGGAAGAAGCAGCTATGGTATTTGGGACATCACGATTTGGAGCATTTATGAAAATAACCTTACCTCTGGCTTTACCAGGATTGGCAGCAAGCGCTATGTATGCTTTTATTGGCAGTTGGGCGGAAACTGCTCAGGCCATCGTTTTAACCCAATTTAATCCTACATTTCCGGTAGTTGTTTATCAAACACTTGTCGGAGCAAAAGGATTAATAAATTTAAGCGCCGCAGGTGGAGTATCGTTAGCTTTACCAGCAATCATCTTTACATTGATTATTAGAAAATATATACTTCAAATGTGGGGCGGAGTTAGAGTATAAAAATATAAGGGGAGATGAATATGGCTACATTAAAACTTATAAATTTATCCAAAAGATATGGAAAAAGTGTTTGGGGTGCAAAAAATGTAAATTTAGAAGTCAATCATGGAGAATTTGTTGTATTTTTAGGACCTTCTGGTTGTGGTAAAACCACTACACTACGTATGATTGCAGGCTTAGAAGAAGTTACAGAAGGAATGATTTTAATAGATGATAAAGATGTAACTTTTTTGGAACCTCGCAAAAGAGAAGTCAGTATGGTATTTCAAAGTTATGCTGTATGGCCTCATATGACAGTATATGAAAATATAGCTTTTCCTTTAAAATTAAAAAAAGAATCTAAAGAAAAAATAGATTCAATTGTAAATGAAGTCGCTGAAATGGTTAAAATAAAAGAATATTTAAAAAGATATCCAAGACAATTATCGGGTGGGCAAAGGCAAAGAGTGGCATTGGCTCGTGCGTTAGCAGTAAAGCCTAAAATCTTTCTAATGGATGAACCTTTATCTAATTTAGATGCTAAATTAAGAGTAAAAATGAGAACAGAGCTCAAAGCTATTCATAACAAAACAGGAGCTACAACTATCTTTGTAACTCACGACCAATCAGAAGCTTTATCTATGGCTGATAGAATTGTTGTAATGAGAAATGGTCATATAGAACAGGTTGGAAATCCAGACGACGTATATTTTGATAGCGAAAATATTTTTGTAGCTGGCTTTATTGGAACACCACCAACAAATTTTTTTAAAATGGAAATAAAAATAGAAAATGGAAAAACTATATTTTTTAATGAAAATCTTAAATTTACCTTATCAGAAAAAATAAAAGATTTGTTAAAAAATTATAATAAAAGCAAAATTATATTGGGTATTAGACCGGAAAGTTTTAAAATAGAAGAAAATAAAAATAAAGCACATTTTACGGAAAAAATTTTAGTTGTGGAACCACAAGGATCACATCAGATTATAGCACTTGAAATAGGAGATCAAATAATAAAAATCATAGCTCCAGCCTTTCCAAAATACAAAGCAAACGAAATAATAAATATTAGTTTTGATGAAGACAGAATAATGCTTTTTGATATTGAAACAGAAAAAAGGATAAGGAGATGAAAAAATGAATATAGCATTATTACATTATCGTGGTGGATTAATGGATGGTGTTTCACTTGAAATGGAAAAGTGGAAAGCAGTTCTGGAAAACCTTGGTCATAAAGTTGATATTGTAGCAGGGAATGAAAACGAAGGTGTGGATATTACTATAAAGGAAATAGGGTTTGAAACATCAGATTATAAACTAATAAACAAAAACGCCTTTGAAAAATTGGAAGATTTTTCTAAAGAAGAATTAATATCTAAAATAGAAAATAATAGCGAAAAAATTTTGAAAATCTTTAATGAAAAACTGGACAAATATGATGTTATAATGCCGAATAATATATGGTCACTGGGTGCATATTTACCTGTTGCAATAGCATTAAAAAATTATGCAGAAATACATCCCGAAAAAATTTTTATATCGCATCATCATGACTTCTGGTGGGAAAGAGAATATTTTTTAAAAACTACCTTAAAAGAAATAAAGAATATGTTAATTGAATATTGTCCCCCTGTAGGAAAAAATATAAAGCATATGGTTATTAACAGTCTGGCCCAAAAAGAATTAAATCTAAGAAAAAATGTAGATTCAACAATAGTTCCAAATGTTATGGACTTTGAATCTCCGTTTGAAGTAAGTATAGAATTAAATAAAAAAATAAGAAAGCAATTTAATATATCATCTGGAAGTATAGTTTTCTTACAGGCAACAAGAATTACAAGAAGAAAAGCCATTGAACTTGCAATTGATCTTATCGAAAAATTTAAATATAAAGCTAAAAATTATATTGGTAAAACTTTATATAACGGTGAAAGTTTTGATGGTAATGTATATTTAGCTTTTTCTGGAATGAGTGAAGATGACAATTATAAAAATGAATTACTCGAAAAAGCCATTAAATCAAATATTAATATAATAGATATGTATTCTTCTGTTGAAAAAGGTATTTTAAGTTTTTGGGATTTATATAGTGTTTCTGATATAATAACATATCCTTCAATACTAGAAGGGTGGGGAAATCAACTCTTAGAAGCTATAATTTCAAAAAAACCTGTTGTATTATTTGAATACGAAATATTCTTAAAAGATATAAAATCTTCTGGTTTAGAATACATAAATTTGGGTAGTAAATTTATGAAAAATGGTAATTTAGTAGAAATTGAAGAAAACACTTTAAATCAAGCTGTTGACAGAACAATAAAAATTCTATTTAATAAAAATGAATATTATAATTTAATAAATAAGAATTTTGAAATTGGAAAGAAAAATTATAGCTTTAAAACATTAGAAAAAATAATAAAAGAACTATTATCTACAATATAGAAGGTGAAAATATGGCAACAATAGATGAGGTTGCCAAATTAGCTGGTGTATCTAAAGCAACCGTATCAAGAGTTATTAACAATAGTGCAAATGTTAATGAAGAAACAAGAGCAAAGGTTTTATCTGCCATAGAAAAATTAAAGTTTAAACCAAAATTTTCTGCTAAAGCTCTGGCTAAAAGTAAAAAACAATTTAATATTGCAATTTGCCTGGGAAAAAGAATGGAATTAATCAAGGATTCAACAGATGAAATAGGGCAATTTTATGGAATTATATTGAAAGAAATAAAAGGAATGGCAACATTTTATGGCATTAATGTTAAAGAAATAATTCTGGAAAATCCTGAAGAAAATTTTGATGGATATATACTTGTTGGTGGTGATGTAACAAAAAATATTTTAGAATTATATAAAAATTTCAAAAAACCATTAATATTATTAGATCATTATATACCAGGTGAAAAAATTGACAGCATATTACCTGATAGTTTTAGTGGAGCCTTTTATGCAGTAAATTATTTGATAAAAAAAGGGATGAAAAAAATTGTTCATATACATGGCCCCTTAAACTCGTACGGTTTCAGAAATCGTTATAATGGTTATACAGAAGCTATGATGCTTTCTAAATTAAAACCTATATATTACAAATATGATGATGTAAGGAATAATATGGATGAAGTTATAAAACTATTAATAAAAAATAATGATATGCCTCAGGCTATATTTGCATCAAACGATATTACAGCTATTAGAGTAATTGAAGAATTAAAAAAATATAATATAAAAATTCCAGAAGATATCTCTGTTGTAGGGTTTGATGACATACCAAAAGCAAAAAAATATAAACTTACAACTGTTAAAGTATATAAACAGGAAATGGGAAATGTTGCTTTTAAACGTTTATATGAATTAATGCTCGGAGAAAATACACATCCTATAAGAATGTCGTTATTTACAGAATTCATAAAAAGAAAAAGTAGCAAATAACCAGAAACTACGTTTCTGGTTATTTTTTTACTCTTTTCAAAAACTATTGGGTAAATATGTTAGCAAATACAAATCTTTGATATCAAAATATCCAATATAAAATTATTAATTATCAATATTTAAGCAATTTTAAGGTATAATATATTCAGAATACTTTTAATTGAGAGGTGATGGCATGAAAACTCTGGGTAATTTTATTATTAAGCACTCAAAAAGCATATTTATATTTCTTTCCATATTAACAATAATATTTCTTGCATTGGCAGTTACACTTCAGATAAGACCAGGATTTCTGGATTTGCTTCCGGATAATGATCCATATGTAAAAGTATACAAAGACGCTACAAAGAGTTTCAAAAGTGTAGATAGCGTAATAATTGGAATTGAAGGAAAAAGAGAAAATATAATTTCTTATGTTGAAGATATATCGGAAAAATTAAAAGGCATGGATCATATTGATGCTATTTATTATAAAAATCCAGTTGATTTCATTTCAAAAAATATTTTTTTATTATCCCCAGATGAAGAGCAGGATTTTTTAAAAAAGTTATATACATCATATGACCTTACGAGTTTTTTTGAAGCTCTAAATGTTATGTTCAAAGAACCAGAAAATGGTTATAAAATAACAGAGCAGGATAGAAAACAATTTGAATATCTGTTAAAATCAATGTATGATTTCTTTAATGAAATAGAGAATAGTAATGAAGAAAAAATACGAGAAAAATTTTTTAATATGCTGTTTGGTGAAAAATATTTAATAACAAAAGATGGAACTTTTGGTTTGATTATTATACGGCCCTCAATTAGTTCTAATGATATAAAAAAGGTTGTTACTCTTGTGAATTCCATAGAAAAAAATGTTAAAAAAGAAGCTAAAAAATTTAACGTAAAAGCTGGATTAACAGGAACTCTGGTTATTGCAAGAGACGAAATGATTGTAACAGAAAGAGATATGGCAGTAGCAACATCTGTATCATTAATATTAATAATAACAATTTTTTTATTGGGATTTAGAAGCATAAGATATATGTTATTATCTGTTATTCCTCTAATTTTAGGAATTATATGGGTTATGGGATTTACAAAAATTACTATTGGGTCATTAAATATTATGACAATAATGATGGGAGCAATTTTAGCTGGTCTGGGAATTGATTATTCCATACATATAATATCTTTGTTTATAGAATTAAGAAATGAAGGTTTATCTATAGTAGAATCAATAAAAGGGATATTTGAAAAGAATGTCAGGGGTATAATAGCTGGAGCAGTAACAACGGCAATTGGAATGGGAATTTTTTCAATAAGTTCATTTCCTGGATTTAAGGAATTTGGTATAGTATTATCCTCAGGAATAATTTTTACATTATTAGCAGCAATTTTTATACTAACAATATTATTAAAAACATTTGGAAATAAATATAAAAATCCAGGGACCATTTTTGTTATAGACTATGACATAAAAAAGTATAGAAATATAAACATATTTTTAATGATAACTTTAATAATTTTGTCATTCATCAAAATAAATAATGTTGAATTTGATAAAAACATGATGAATATAGAAGCAAAAGGCCTGGAAAGTATCGAATTAAATGAAAAAATTTTAAAAAATTTCGAATTTTCTCCAGACAATACAATATTTATCAGCAACAACTTAATTGAAGCACAGGAATTATATAACAAACTAAAAGATTTAAAAATTTTCTCACAAGTAGATAGTATTTCTCCTTTTTTGCCTGATACAGAATTGCAGGTTAAACGTCTAAGAAATGCATATGAAACAAAGAACGCACCAATTCAAAAATTTGAATTAAACACAACAGAATTAAAAAAAGTACTCAGCTCACTTAATTTCAATATGGCAAAAGCAGCAATATCTTTAAATCTTATGGGATATAAAGATTTAGCAAAACAATTGAGAGATATTATAAAAAGTGGTGTTTTAATAAAAATATCAAATAAAAATATAAACGATTTAGTAAACATAGAAAATACAATAATTTCTGTAATAACTGAATTAAGAAAAAATCTAAATTCGGATAAATTAATTACTCTTAATGATATTCCAGATGAAATAAAAAGTAATTATCTTGGTAATGATGGTAAGATTTTAACAACAGCATATTCAAACGGAGATATATGGAACGTTGAATATCAAAAGGAATATTTCAAACAATTGGAAAAATTGGAATTAAAAAATATAAGTGGTACTGCATTAATATTTTTACGCGTTATTCAAATATCTGCAAGAGAAGGAAAAAAGATTTTATTATTAACAATTATATTTATATATATTGTATTATTATTCGATATGAAAAGTTTTAAATACGCTACGATGGCATTATTACCAATGATTTTGTCGATAATATTAATACTTGGTGTAATGGGTTGGTTTAATATTAAATTAAATGTGGTTAATATAATAGCTTTACCTCTTATTATTGGAATAGGTGTAGATGATGGAATACATTTGATTCATAGATATAGAAGGGAAAAAAATTTAAGACTTGCATTAAAAAGTACTGGTAAAGCTATAACAATGACAACATTAACGACCGGAGCCGCTTTTGGAACATTTATGCTGGCTAAATATAGAGGTTTTATTGGGTTTGGTCTTCTTTTATTATTAGGAGTTATCTTTAGTTATCTTATAACTGTTTTTGTAGTAACATCGATAATAAGTTATATAGATAAAAATGATGAATCAAAATAATCAAAACGATGTGAAAATTTCAATTTAAACGTAATTTATCAATGATATAATATATTTGACAACAATATTTTAAGGAGGGATAAAATGCCAATAAATTATGGTTCAGATACCGGCAAAGGTTTTTATAAAGAAGAAGGCTTATCTACATTTTTAAAAGCTGTTGAAAGTTCTATAATAAAATCTCCAGTAAAAAATAACAAAGTATTATTGAGTGATTTATGGGTAATATCATCATTACCAAAGGATTTGATAATTGAAGTAATAAAAAAATATTCATCAGATTTAACAGTTCCAGAAGATATAAATGAAATAATAGATGATAGGCATAACGATATTATATGGAAAAAATAAAACTCAAAGAAAAAACGAGAAAAAAATATGTAATTAGTAATAATTATATTTAATTGGTTATAATATAAAATATTCAGACTTGAATATTTTTTCAAGAAAGGGTATCATATTAATCGGAAATTAGCACTCGGATACTTTGACTGCTAAAAATAAAAATTGAGTAAGGAGGGTGATATGAATGAGAGTAAAACCATTAGGTAACAGATTATTGATAAAACCTGTTATAGAAGAAAAGAAAACAGAAGGTGGAATAGTATTACCAGATACTGCAAAAGAAAAACCTATGAGAGCAGAAGTTGTTGCAGTTGGGAACATAGATGATGATGTAGAAATAAACGTAGGGGATCATGTAATTTTTGCAAAATATTCTGGAACAGAAATAAAGATAGATGACGAAGATTTTATCTTAATTGATGTAGATGATATTTTAGCAAAATATGAAGACTAAGGAGGTGTTGTGAAATGGCAAAGATGATGATGTTTTCAGAAGAAGCAAGAAGAGCTCTTGAAAGAGGTGTTGATAAAGTAGCAAATGCTGTTAAAATAACTTTAGGACCTAAAGGCAGAAATGTAGTTTTAGAAAAAAGCTGGGGTTCTCCTACAATTACAAACGATGGTGTTTCAATAGCTAAAGAAATAGAATTAAAAGATAAATTTGAAAATTTAGGCGCACAATTAGTAAAAGAAGTAGCTTCAAAAACAAATGATGTTGCTGGTGACGGTACAACAACAGCTACAGTTTTAGCACAAGCAATGATAAAAGAAGGATTAAAAAATGTTGCAGCTGGCGCTAATCCAATGTTAATGAAAAATGGTATTCAAAAAGCTGCTGAAAAGGCTGTTGAAGAAATTGGTAAAATGAGCAAAAAGTTATCAAGCAAGGATGACATCGCTCATGTAGCATCAATTTCTGCTAATAATGAAGAAATTGGTAAAATAATTGCTGATGCAATGGATAAAGTTGGAGAAGATGGTGTTATTACAGTTGAAGATTCAAAAACAATGGAAACATTTGTTGACTTCACAGAAGGTATGCAATTTGACAGAGGTTATATTTCACCATACTTTGTAACAGATACAGAAAAAATGGAAGCAATAATGAAAGAACCATACATTTTAATTACAGATAAAAAGATTTCAACAGTTAAACCATTAATTCCTGTATTAGAAAAAGTGGCTCAAGCTGGAAAACCATTAGTAATTATTGCAGAAGACGTTGAAGGTGAAGCATTATCAACATTAGTATTAAATAAATTAAGAGGAACTTTAGAATCAGTTGCAGTAAAAGCTCCAGGTTTTGGAGATAGAAGAAAAGCTATGTTACAAGATATAGCTATTTTAACAGGTGGAGTTGTAATTAGCGAAGAAGTTGGATTAACATTAGAAAACGTGACTTTAAACGACTTAGGTAGAGCAGATGTTGTTAAAGTAAGAAAAGATGACACAATTATAGTTAGCGGAAAAGGTGACGAAGAAAAGATTAAAGAAAGGATAAAACAAATAAAAGCACAAATTGAAAATACAACATCAGAATATGAAAAAGAAACATTACAGGAAAGATTAGCAAAAATGGCTGGCGGTGTTGCTGTAATTAAAGTTGGTGCAGCAACAGAGACAGAATTAAAAGAAAAGAAACATAGAATCGAAGATGCATTATCAGCAACAAGAGCAGCAGTTGATGAAGGTATAGTTCCTGGTGGTGGAGTAACTTTATTAAGAGCAAAAAAAGCTGTTGAACCATTATTAAATGAGTTAGAAGGAGACGAATTAATCGGAGCAAAAGTTGTATATAACGCATTAGAAGCTCCTATCAGACAGATAGCATTAAATGCTGGTGTTGATGGTGCAATAATAATTGATAGAGTATTGGCAAAAGACGAAGTTTCATATGGATATGATGCATTAAATAATGAATATGTTGATATGTTTGAAAAAGGTATTATTGATCCAGCTAAAGTTACAAGAAGTGCTGTACAAAATGCTTCTTCAATCGCTTCAATGTTATTAACAACAGAAGTATTGGTAGTAGATGAGCCAAAAGAAGAAAAAGCACCTGAAATGCCAGATATGCCAGCATATTAATACTAATCAATAAAAGCCGCCTTATGGCGGCTTTTATTTTCTACTACCTGGCTTATACAATTCTATACCCTCTTTACACATTGGACATTCATTCTCATTATAAGTTTTAGCTTTTACATTTACTAATGTTTCTAATGTGTGATCATTTAATTTATTTTTTTCACTTCTATTGACTATACATCCAATTCCAATAATATTTGGTTCGTATTTTTTTAATGACTCAATAACTTCAAATGTAGATTTTCCGGTAGTTATTACATCTTCAATTATAATAATTTTTTTATTTTTTTCTATATAAAAATTTCTTCTTAATTCCATTTTTCCATCTTTATTTCTTTCTGTGAATAAAAAAGGTATATTAAACGCTCTGGCAACTTCATATCCTATTATAATGCCACCAAGAGCAGGCGAAACAATATAATCTGGTTTTTCCATAAATTTTTTTGATAATTCTATACCAAGAATTTCAGCATATTCTGGAAATTTTAATATCTGAGCACATTGTATATATATATCCGAATGAAGACCTGAGGATAACAAAAAATGCCCATTTAAAATAGCATTTGTTTCTTTTAAAAGTTTTAATATATCCATTCCTTTACCTCCATTTATTAATTTTTTCATTAAATTCTATTGTTTTAACTTTGGGGTTTTCATCAAAAATTATAGCTCTTGATATGTTAATTACTATATTCTCATATCCGTTTAAATTTTCAAATAATTCTTTGATATTGCCACCTTGAGTACCTATTCCCGGAATTAAAAATAACATATTTTCTGATATTGAAATAATATTTTTTATATATTCTGAATTAGTTGCGCCAACAACTATACCTATTCTATTTAAATATTCTTTATTTAATTCATTCATTTTTTTTGTTATTTTCAAATATAATTCATCTGAAATTTCAAAATCATATGCCCCTTTATTTGAAGTTAACGCAAGTGAAAAAATATGTGAATTTTCATATTCCAAATATGGTTCTAATGTATCTATTCCCATTAACGGGTTTATTGTTAATGAATCAACTTTTAATCTTTTAAAGTAATATTCTGCATATGCTTTTGCTGTATTCCCAATATCCCCTCTTTTAGCATCCAATATAATTGGTATTTCTGGATCATTTTTTATATAATTTATTGTTTTTTCCAGAATTTCCATTCCAATTGGACCTAATTTTTCATAAAACGCTATATTTATTTTATATCCACATATTAAATCATGCGTTTGATCAATAATTTTTTTATTAAATTCTAAAATGTCTCCTTTTATCCTTTTTTCATCGCTATCCAATCCAACAAATAATACAGAATTTATTTTTTTTCTTCTTTCTATATATTTTTTATACATAATATCCCTCCAGAGCGCAAGATAATATTTCCTCATATTTTTTTTCTTTAAAATACTCTTCTAATTTATCAATTATCTTTGTAGGTATTTCTGGATTGCTCATTACTCCAGAACCTATTCCAACCAAATTAGCACCTGCCATAATAAATTCTATCGCATCTTTATAATCAAATACTCCTCCCATTCCAATAATTGGCAAATTTTTAAACTTTCTTTTTATTCTAAATATAGTCGCAAGAGCTATTGGTTTTATAGCTGGGCCACTAAATCCTCCAACCCCTCTCTTTAATACTGGTTTTTTGTTTTCTATTGATATTTTCATTCCCTTTGGTGAGTTTATCAATGTTACACCATCAGCTCCACCTTTTATTGCAGAATATACTAATTCTTCCAAAAATGTTTCCACACCAAATTTTACAAACAACGGTTTTTTTGATATTTTTTTTGCTTCTTTTAAGAGATCAAAAATCGCTATTTCATCTGTTCCTAATGGGATTCCACTTTTTCCAACATTTGGACAGGATAAATTTAACTCAAAAAATGCTGCCTTTGAATTATTTAATTTTTCTATTAATTCAAGATAATCCTTTTTGTTATTTCCGCCAATACTGAGTATTATATTTGTATTTAATTTGTTTAAAAATGGCAAATCATATTTCATGAAATCTTCTATTCCAGGGTTCTGAAGTCCTATTGAATTTATTATTCCAGATTTAACATTTACAATTCTTGGTGGTGGGTTACCTTCTCTCTTTTCAGGCGTTACCGTTTTCGCGGTAAATCCTCCTAACTTATTTAAATTTATATATTCCGATAATTCTTTTCCGTTACCTCCTGGTCCAGAGGCAATAATAATTGGATTTTTGAAATTAACACCACATATTTTTACCATTCAAGTTGCACCTCACTTAAATCAAAAATCGGCCCATCTTTACATATCATCTTTATTCCATTTTTCGTTCTTATTGGACAGCCCTTACACATACCAATTCCACATGCCATTCTCGCTTCTAAAGATGCGTATATTCTATTATTTTTAAATTCATTTTGTGTAGCTTTAATCATATCTAAACCACCACAAATCAATAAATAATCTTTATTTGTAATATTCAACTGCTTAGCATATTCAAGCATATTTATATTTTTCTCTTCATCTATGTGCAACCCTTCTAAATCAATTATTTTTTTTATTTCATTTGTTGAAAAACCATATATTTTACCCTTTACAAATTCTGGATATTTCTCTGAAAAATGTATAAGTGGTGCTGAACCGCAGTCTCCTCCAAGTAATACATATTTTTTATTTTTTTCTATTTTTTCTATAAATGGAGTTCCATAAGGGCCTCTTATTTCTATTTCATCATTTGTTTTTAAATTCTTTATTCTTGAAGTCATTTCACCAACTACAGCTATTAAAAATTTTATTATATTATTTTCCTGATATATTACTGAAAACGGCTTTGAAAAATCAAAACATTCTGGCTTTATCATTACAAATTGACCTGGTTCTATATCTATTCTTTTTTCTGTTTCTACTGTTAACAATATATAATTTTCTGTATTCCTATTTTCTTTTATTATAGCTTTCATTAAAATCCCCTTTCATTATATTTAATTTTCCCATCAATCATTGTCAATAATACTTTTCCATATAATTGTTTATAGGGCATATTTTTACCTTTTGAATATATTATTTTATCCCATTCTTCTTTTGGATTAAAAATAACTAAATCTGCTGAATAGCCTTCTTTTATGTCCCCAATTTTTGATAATTTAAAAATTTTCGAAGGGTTATAAGTTGTTTTTTCTATTAAATATTTGAAATCTATTTTATGTTTTTTTGAAAGAGTATAAATAGCAGGTAAAAAGATGTCTAATCCTGATATTCCATTAGGCGCGTTTTCATAATCTTTATTCTTTTCCTTTAATGTATGTGGGGCATGATCACTTACAATAATATCAATATAATCAAGATTATTTATCAAATATTTTTGAGTATCTTTGTCTGGTAATGGAGGATTTATTTTTTTTAATGTATTGTTTTTCTCCTTTTCTAACAAAAGATGATGAAAGGTTATTTCACAACTTACTTTTAAATCTTCTATTTTTGCATACTTTATTAAATCAAGTGTATTTGATGTTGATATGTGAGCAATATGAACATGAGAATTAGAAAACTTTGATAATTCTATATCTCTTGCAACCATCAATGATTCAAATATCTCTTTTCCCAAAAATCTCTTGTCTTCACAATGATTTATTATAATTCCATTAAATTCTTTTGTAATTTGCAAAGCTTTTAACATTATTTCATCATCCCAAACTGGATCACCATCGTCTGAGAAAAATCTATATCCATATTTACTAAATTTTTTTAAATCATTTATTATTTTTCCTTCTCTTTTTTTTGTAATTGCAGGAATAGGAATAATTTTTGAAAGATTTGTTTTTTGACTTTTTTCTTCTATATATTGAAGGCTTTCCAAATTATCAAGAGATGGTTTTGTGTTAGGCATTACACCTAATGTTGTAACTCCTCCATGAATTGCTGCTTTAAGACCTGTCTCTATAGTTTCTTTATATTCAAAACCGGGATCTCTTAAATGTGTATGCATATCTATTATTCCTGGTATAATTACGTATCCATTTGCATCAATTACTTTAGTTACTTTAGCTTTCTTTTGATTTTTTGTAATTTCAATTATTTTTCCATTTTCTATATATATATTAAATCTTCCATTTGTAGAATGTGATATTATTTCAGCATTTTTTATCATAATACTCATATTATCACCTATTATATAAATTTTTAATACATAAACGTTTTAATATATGAATGTTTTAATGTTAAATATCCCATATTTCATTATAATCGTGTGGTGTCTCACAATATTCGCATATCAATTGTCCTTTTTCATCTTTTATGAATGAACCTTTAACATTTTCACCATAAATAGGATTTGTTATACAATTTTCATTTTTACATCTTAATTCTTCAAATCCATATACTTTTGGTGGTAGTTTTATTCTATATTTTTCTATTACCCTTGAATTTTTTATTATATTAACAGTTATATTAGGCGAAATAGCTGATAATTTTTTAATCTCTTTTTTGGTTAAATACCTATCAGGAAGACTTATATATCCTTTAAAATTTCCATCTTCTGATTTGAAAATTCCATCTGCACTATCTATATCAAAGAATTTCATTATTTTTCTTATTTTCATAATTGTTAAATAAATCTCTTCAGGTCTTTTCCCTTTTGCAATATGATCTATAACAGTTCCATTTTCAATTGGTTTAATACCTCTTTTTCCTTCTTTTTGAACTCCTTTATTTCCATTTTTCACTTCCGCATTTACTATGAATTTTTCATCATCTATTTTTGGTTCATCATGCATTTCCGTTTTTACAGAAGTGTTAAAATCCGCTTTTAACGCACCACCAAACATTGATAATAATATAATTCTTGTCCAATATCCATTAATAGCTTGTTTTTCCCAACCATTTAAAGGTAATTTATCAAGAAAGGTAGGAATTGTGGGGTGTATTTTGTGTCTTGGAAGAGGATGATAAAACTTTACCTGTTGAGGAAGTAGAGATAGAAAGTCTTTTCTGAAAGTAACTGAATTTCTTAATATAAATTCTTTTTCTAAAATATCTTCACCCATTCTTTCTAATTGAAGTCTGGTAAAATACCATATATCTGCAATATCCTTCTGTTTTAAATATTTTTCTATAGATTCAAATATTCTAACTTCAAAGCCGTTGTTCTTCATTTTTTCTATATAATGAAAAGGCATTGAAATTTCTTCTGGTGCAATTAAATCTACTTTAACACTTTTAAAAATTTTCAAACCATTGATTTTTGAGTGGACAGTTCTTCCATGAAGCAAATCACCAACAAGGGCTATATGGATAAAAGAGTTATCAAAATTCTTTTTTTCAAGGAAAGTAAATTCATCAAGGAGTTCCTGTGTAGGGTGTTCGTGTTTACCATCTCCAGCATTAATAAAAGAAGGAATAGGAAGGTTATTTCTGAGAGCAAATTGAGAAACGGATCTTTCAAGTAATCTACACGTACCTTCTAATTTTGTTCTAACAATGAAAATCGAATAATCACTATAGCCAGTTAGCATATTAAATGTATCAACATAACTTTCTTTTTTATTAAAAGAGGAATGATTTGAATCGAAGATTGTAACTCTAGCTTTTTTGTGGAATTTTGCAGCATTGATGAAGGATTCTTTGGTTCTTGTGCTTGGTTCAATAAAGACAATATAAATACCGACATTTTTGTTAATCATAAATTCAGATAAATCTTCCTTGTTAAGCCATTTTTGTTTTAAACGATAGGTTTGATTATACAAAAAAAGTTGCTCATCAACTGTAAAGTCATTTATAACCGCAAGGGACCTTCCAAGAAAATCATTTTTTAACACCACTGAATTTTCCAATTTACCCACCTCCCAAATTTTTATTCTCACAAATCATACACAAAAAAATTAAAAAAATCAATTAATATAACGTAACAGCAAAATTAACATTTTGCTGTTTAAATTTATTTTAGTGTGTCCAATTAGTAAAGCAAGCGAAAACTCGCAGATTGTCCGAAAAAATAGCGAATGTAGCTGGTCAATTTTGCACGGATGCAAAATTGAGTGAAGCCGAACATGGACGTGAGTCTGATACGACCGGCGAGAATGAGCTATTTTTGAGGATTAACAATCAAGGTTTGAGCGACTTTACTTTTTGGACATCGTAATTTATTTAAAATGTATTAAAAAGTCAAATTCACTAAAACATCTCGATTGCTTATCCTACAACCCGCGGTAGCGTGTGTATTGCAAAGCAAATATTTAATTTCATGTAAGGTAAACTGTAAACTTAGTTCCAACCTGCCATTTTGATTCGAAATCTATTTTATATCCAGCTAACTCACATAAATATTTCACAATGGATAAACCAAGTCCGGAACCTCTGGCATACTTCTTTGCATCATATCCTCTATAAAATCTTTCAAATATTCTATCCTTCTCATTATCTCTTATTCCGATACCATTATCTTCAACAACTATTTTTTCTTTATTTATTATAATTTTTACTGTTGAATTTTCATGTGAATATTTTATGGCATTTGAAGTTAAATTTCTTAAAATTGTGTATATTACAAAAGAATCACCTTTTAAATAATCCACATTAGATATAAAATCTATTTTTATTTTTTTATTCGTTATTTTATTTTCAAGATCACTTATAACATCACTGAAAATTTTTCCGGGATCAAATATATCATATTTTAGCACATAACTACCAAATTCTGCCATGGATAATAATGTAAGTTGGTCCAGTATTCTTTCTATTTTATTTAAGGATTCTTTTACTTTAGATATGTTTTTTTTCAAATTAACTTCTTTTATAAAATCATCGAGTATATAAATATTCCCTTTTGCAACAGATAAAGGTGTTCTTATTTCATGGGATAAAGAAGTTATAAAATCTGCTTTGACTTTTTTTAAAAGTTCCTGTTCAGTTCTATCTTTTAATATGAGAACCTGTTCTTTTGAAAAATATTTAATAGAAAGAAATTTGCTTTTTCCATGGAAAAAATATACTGTTGAATTAATATTAAAATCCTTTGAATTAATAATAGATTTTATAAATTCATCTATTTCATTAAATGTCATTATATTTATAATATCGCTATTTTCATTAAATCCATAATCTTTAGCTTTCATATTAGCACGTTTTACTTTAATTTTATCCAAAATTATATAAGCCTCATCAATATAATCCAATGTTTGAAATTCCATGTTTTCTCCCCTAATCTGTAACTTTTTTATTAAATTTATAACCCATATTTCTAATAGTTTTTATCCAGTTTTTGCCTATTTTAGAGCGTATCATACTAATGTGAACATCAACAACACGATCCGTAATGTATTCATTGTCATACCATATACTTTCTATAATCTCATTTCTCGAAAATATTTTATTATTGTTTTTAGCTAATAAATATAATATTTCAAATTCTTTTGCTGTTAAATCAATAATCTTACCTTTGTATTTCACAGTATAATTATTAGAATAGATTTCCAGATCTTCAAATTGTAATTTTTCATCTTCATTTTTTAACCGCTTCAATAACGCTCTAACTCTTGCAACAACTTCTCTGGGATTGAATGGCTTTGTAATATAATCATCAGCTCCGCTTTCAATTCCAAAAATTTTATCTCTATCTGTATTTTTTGCAGAAATTATTATAATTCCTGTATTTTTATTTTTTGATCTGATATAAGGTAATATATCAACTGAATCACCATCCGGTAACATTATATCAAGTAATATAATATCAACCTTATTAGAATTTAAAAATTTAGTCATTTTATTTATCGAATCAACTTCAAATATTTCATATCTTTCTATTTCAAGATAGGTTTTTAATATATCCTTAATATCAGGATCATCCTCAACAATAAGAATAGATGACATATTTTCACCCCCAAATTATAAAAAATTGGTTATTTTTTCTCCTTTTTCAATATACACTATCTCTTCACAAAGGTTCGTCACCTGATCTGAAACTCTTTCAATATCCCTTGCAATCAATGCATAAGGTATAATAGATTTTTCATCTATTATATCTTTTTTAAAATCTATCAATATATCTTTTCTTATCTGAATTTCCAATTCATCTATTATATTATCTTTTTTCCAAATTTCTATGGCAAGTTCTGTATTTCTTTCATTAAAAGCTTTAAAAACTTCTTTCAACATTTCAAGTGATAACCCTATCATCTTCATCATATCTTCATTTAAAGAGGCTCTTATTCCATTATCTTTAAAATAAAAAACCTTTTGAGCAATATTACAGGATAAATCACCAATTCTTTCAAGATTATTTGAAAATTTAATCATAGTAATAATATATCTCAATTCTTTTGCTAATGGATTATAACGGGCAATGATCTGATAAACTTCATCTTCAATTTTTCTATTTATATCATCAATCTTATCATCAAGATTTATAACCTGTTTAGCTTTTGATTCATTATTGCTTTCTAAAGCTTCAATTGCTATATTAAATGAATCCAGAACTAAAGATAACATTTTTGATATATCTGCTTTTAATACTAAAATTTCATTTTCAAAGTGATGTACATTTTGCATTTATATAACCTCCATTATCCTATTCTTCCATTTAAGTAATCTTCTGTTAATTCATTTTTAGGTGATTTTATTATTTCAGAAGTTAATCCTCCTTCAATCAATTCACCCTGATACATAAAATACAAATAATCAGATATTCTTACTGCCTGGGCCAGATTATGAGTAACAATAATAATTGTATAATTTTCAGATAATTCTTCAAGTAATCTTTCTATTCTTTGAGTAGCAATTGGATCCAGAGCTGAGGTTGGTTCGTCTAATAATATAACTTCAGGATCAACTGCAATAGCTCTTGCAATACATAATCTCTGTTGCTGACCACCAGAAAGTTCATAAGCCGATTTATACAATTCATCCTTTACTTCATCCCATAAAGCTGCTTTTTTTAGAGAATTTTCAACTATTTCTTCAATTTTATTTTTATTTTTCATACCGTGAATTTTTAATCCAAAAGCAATATTCTCAAAAATTGACATTGGAAATGGAACTGGTTTTTGAAATACCATACCAACCCTTTTTCTATATATAGTAATATCTAAACTTTTATCATATATATTGGTGTCTTCAAACAATATTTCTCCTGAAATACGGTAATCTGAAATATTATCATTCATTCTATTTATACTTCTTAATAATGTAGACTTTCCACATCCAGACGGTCCTATAATTGCACTTATTCTATTCCTTTTAAATTTTATATTAATATCTTTCAAAGCTTGTTTATTTCCATACCATGCGTTAAAGTTCTTTACCTCTATTATATCATCTTTTTTTATAATAACATTATTCATCCATTTTCCTCCTTATTCTAAATGCAATAGAATAAATTATTAAAATTATCATCATTAACAATGAAGCTGTACCTTTTGCCATCCATTGCGCACTTTCGCCATATACCATAGCTATATTGTAAATATGTGTGGGTAATGTCATTACCGGATCCTTTAAAGATTTTGGCAAATGAGTTGAATAAAATACCGCTGCAGTTAAAAGCACTGGAGCTGTTTCTCCCATAACTCTTCCTGCACCAATCAAAACAGCAGTTATAATTCTTGATTTTGCTGCAGGTACTACAACTTTATAAATAACTTCAGTTTTTTTCGCTCCTAATGCATAAGCCGACTCCCTTAATGCATTTGAAACTCCGTTTAACGCTTCTCTTGTGGCAGAAGATATAATTGGCAATGCCATAACAGATAATGTTAATGCTCCAGATAAAAGTGATGTTTTGAAACCCAAAGTAATTGAAAACAAAGCTAAACCAAACAAACCAAACACAATTGAAGGTACGCCAGATAAAGATGTTATAGCTATATCTAATAATCTTCCAAATTTATTATTTCCATATTCAGATAAAAAAATACCAGTTAAAACACCTATTGGAACAGAAATTAGAAGTGTTAAAAATAAAAGTAAAAAAGTTCCTAAAATCGCAGGAAATATTCCACCATCTGTCATCATATTTTTTGGAGATTCAAGAAAAAAAGATACAGAAAAATATTTAATCCCATCAAATATTACAAATAAAAATATAAAGACTATTGTAAAAAATACTAAATAACTTAAAAACCTAAATATATAGGAAAATACTAAATCTTTCTTCATTTTTTCAGTCTCCTTGAATAACTTTTATTAAAATTTTTTAATTGAAATTCTTTTAGATATTAATGTTAATAAAAATGATATACTGAGCAAAACTAAGCCAGAAACAAATAAAGCTGAATAATGCAAACTACCTATTTCAACTTCTCCCATTTCACTTGCTATTGCAGCTGTTAATGGCCTTATAGGGTCAAGTAATGAAGTTGGTAACATATTTGCACCTCCAGCTGCCATTAAAACAACAATAGTTTCACCTATAATTCTATTAATAGTTAAAATAGCTGCATTTAAAATCCCAGAAATGGCTGCTCTTGATACAATTTTAAAACCAGCAGTAAATTTTGTTGAACCAAGTGCGAGAGCACTTTCTTTTAATTCAATATCAATAGAATCTAATGCTTCCTGCATCAAAGAAGCAGAATACGGCAAAGATAATATTGTAAGACCTATAGCAGCAAGCAACATATTCTCAGGTGACCATGCTCCTATTTCAAACATCCACGGGGAGATATAAATAATTAAAAACATACCAATAATTACAGATGGAACACCAGATAATAAATCTATGGACGATTTTATCATTCTCTTTTCAAATGGTGTTGCATATTCATACATAAAAAAAGCAACTATATATCCAAGGGGCAAAACAATCAAAGAAGTAAAAACTGTTAAAATAATAGAATCAAAAAGCATTGTAAGAATTCCATATGCTGCATCTTCAGAAGTTGGATACCAATCAAAAGTGGTAAAAATTTCCACACCAGCCTCTTTCAATGCTGGTATGGATTCTTTGATTATGAATATAAAAATTGATATTAAAGCAATTATACCTATAGTTGCAGTTAACTTTATCAAAATAGAATTCATTCTATTTTTAAATTCTCGCATTTGAACACTCCTTTTTTATCACCATTTTTACCAATAATTTTAAAAACCATATGCTGCAATATATCCTGCTTTCTCAGCTAATTCCTGACCTTTTTTTGATAATCCAAAGGTTATGTATTCTTTTATAACTCCACTTTCAGGCCATCCATTAGTTACATCAATAAACATATATAATGGTCTTGAAATAGGATACTTTGCATTTAAAATATTCAATTTAGTCGGATGTATATTTTCAACTGTTAAAACTTTTACAGAATTTGTCACATATCCAACGCCAACATATGCAATAGCATAAGGATTTCTGGAAACTTGTTCAATTTCAAATTGTGTAGACTCAACCATTTTTACTGTTGGGGCCATTCGTTCTTTGTTTAAAACCTTTTTTTCAAAAGTCTCATATGTACCGGAAGCTGTATTTCTTGAATAAATAACAATTCTTTTCTTTGGCAAATTTGGATTCACCTGATTCCATGTTCTGATTTTACCTGTATAAATATTTTTTAATGTTTCTAAAGAAATATTATCTATTTTTAATTTCGGATTAACAATTATTGCAATTCCATCATAGGCAATAACAATAGGAGCAAAATATTTATTTTCTTCATTCATTTTTTTTATTTCTTTTTCTTTTAAAAACCTGCTTGCATTTGCAATATCTGTTGTCCCATTAAATAAAGCTGCAATTCCAGTTGAAGATCCGGCTCCCTCAAGAGTTATTTCTAAATCTGGTTTAGCTTTTTTAAGCTCTTCTATCCACAATTGAGCAATAGGAAAAATAGTATTAGAACCTTTAATAATCAACTTTGTTGAAAAAGAAATAACTACAAAACTTATTAATAATACAACTAAAAATACCTTTTTCATAATTTAACCTCCCATTTTGATTTTTATTCCTTAATGCATCTAAATTGTATATTCTAATTTTTTTCTTAATATTTATCCATATTAAGAAATGTTAAAGAAAAAAATCACAAAATTTGAGGATTTTTACTTTTGGAGTAATATGCAACCAACAAAAAACTCCAGCTTTTGCTGGAGTTATATTTTTGATGGACTTTCAAAATCTGTTTTTATAAACCAAATGTGTAATTTTATTCCATTTTCTTCTTCTGTTATATATTCAAAATCTTTTATTGTATCTGAATATATTATTAACCATCCCTCTTTTAGCCCTTTTCTTTTTATATATTCTTTTATTTGTTTTTTACTTTTTTCATAATCATTTCCTGTTATATTTGCTTTTATTTCTATTAAATATTCTTTGTTATGTATGTTTATTAATAAGTCTATCCTTCCTCCGCCAACATGTGTTTCTGGATATACTTTTCCATCTGCTGCTTCTACATATAATCCAAGAAATTGATCAAGATTGTATTGATATACTCCTTCATAATAGTTCCTGCCTT
>NZ_AZAX01000030.1:0-9017 GCF_001021175.1 Marinitoga sp. 1155
AAACGAAGTATGGTGCATTTGGTTTATACAATGCAGGAGTTACAAAATATACTTTTCAACCTTTTGGTAATGAAAATACTCCCACAACAAATTACGGATACACATATTATCCAGATGTAAGTTATCAATATGATGGAGAAAAACCAATATTACCAGAAGAAAATTATATAGGATATTATAATGGTGAAAACAACATAGCGTTTATGACAACATATGAAAATAAGATTAAAAATATAAATATCAGAGGAAGTTTTGAATATGTTGTTTCCGGGAGCAAGTCACCAGCAAATCCATGGGGAGAATATGCAACATGGACAGAAGGAGGTCAGGGAACAAAATTTTTAGATGATAAAATATTAGAGCATAAATATGATTTTAATTTAAAATTTAATTATCCTTTTTATGGATTAAAAATATTTAATGGTATAAATTTGAGATATACGAAAAACAAGTTAGAACTTGTAGATACCTCAGAGAACGACAACTACGATATGAAAATGTTTAAACCATCAAACAAGAATGAATTTTATTATAACTTTAATATTGGAGTGGAATATAGTTTTGATTAAGTAATTTATTTGATTAATCAGCAATATCCCTAGAAATTAGACAAAAATTAGGGTGTATTCTCTAAAAGAATAAGAAGATAAAATTAAAAATATGTTACGGAATATTTTAGAGAATTTTTAAAATTATCCCACTATTACAGCAAAAATCATCGCTGCAATTGTTTAGAAAAATTATAATTTTTATATAAGTTAATTTTAAAATTATAAATTTGAATATTAGTAGATTAAATGATTATGCATTTTTTAATATTCTTGATCTAAAATATTTATAGTCAAATACTGTATTATTAGTCCATAACGTATATACTAATTCAGCTAATTTTCTTGCTATAACGATTTCAGCCACTTTTTTATGTTTTCCTCTTTTAATTAAATCATGGTATTTTTTTCGATATTCTGGCATTAATTTTAAAACTCTCTCAGCCCATAATGTAAATATATGTCTTAAGTGTTTGTTACCTTTTTTCGATATTTTTTTGTTTCTTTTATATTTACCAGATTGAGATACTGTAGGATCAAGTCCTATGTATGAAACGAAATGTTTTTTAGTTTTAAAACGAGTAATATCACCTACTTCTGATATTATTGTAAATGGAGTTACTAATTCACCTGAACCTGGGATTGAAGTTATTGCTTTATATGCCTGAATATACTTATTTTCTATTTTATTATTATCATTATCGTTATTGTTATTGTTACTATTGTTATTACTATCGCTATTGTCAAGAAAATTATTTATTTCATTAATATCGAGAGTGTTAAGTAGTTCATTTGAAATTCTTTGTATTTCTTTTTCTAATATTTCTATCTGTTCCATATGATTCTTAATTAATTCTACTTTTGATTTGATTATTATAGCAGAAGTATCATGTTCTATTCCTATTGAATGTTTTAAATCATTTATTACATCTAATGCTTTTTCTTTATTCCAGAAACATCGCTCCGCGAAAAATTATATAATATTTGATTTAGATCAATATTTTAAAAATGAAAATAATAAAAAATCTTTAAATATCATTGTATAAAAGCTTAGCTTTTATACATTTTATGAAGCAAGTAAATTTATGACTTTTCTTTTGTGTTTCATTATTGATTTCAATGTAGGATATCTTGATAATAATTTTAGCGAAACAGGAGATTTCATATCTGAGAAATGTTTTAATAATTCAGGCATATATTAAATCATGCTGCGCAAGCAGAAGGATTTAATATTCTTTAATTTTAAAAAGATATAATTTTTTTAAAAAAGCATATGCTTTTTTAATCGCACCTGTAAAGCAGTAAAAGTTTTAACAATTGATTTTCTTGCTCTAAGCAAATTTCTTAACTCTAAAACTAAATCCTCAGGTTCAGATGATTTAATTACATAATCACTTAATAAATATACAGCTTTAGCAATGTTTTTAGCATCGATCTTATCAGTTTTTGAATGATTAAATGCTCTCATAAATTCTTGAGAGAATATGGGTGTAATACCAGAATATCAATACCTCTTTTGTTTAAAAATTGTTTTAAAGGAATATGATAGGTGCCAGTAGCTTCCATTGCTATCATATACTCATCTTTAATGTGTTTAACAACTTTTAGAAGAAATTTATTAAAACCATCGTATGACTGTTCGAAAACAAAGTGTTTAAACTTTTTACCATCAAAAGTAGCAACATCAAATTTTTTTGAGGAAATATCAATACCTACAGTAATCATATGGAATACCTCCTTTCGCCATATGACCGTGCTTTGTACAAGCTTAACGCTCAATTCTCTAAAACATGCTAAAAGGAGTTGATAACCACAGCCTTCAAGCTTTTAAAGCTTAGTCTAAAAAAACTATCTATTCCATATGTGCAACAAAACTTTATCCTTCAAATTTAGTTGTTACATTATTATTATATATCAAATTATGATATTTTTCTATTTTAATTATACACGGTCAGAAAAAACTTTAAAACTAACGTTCCATTAATGAATACTCTTGTCTGATAGATTTTACTTATTGGATTATTTGTATTTAAAGAATATCAAACTAAAGTGCTAGGAGTTGATATAAATGAAAATTGCTATCATATCTGTTCATAAAAGCTATGATTATAGAATTATAAGGCATATAAAATCGATGATACAATTTAATTGGGAAATTCACTATTATAATATATCTAATGAGGAAAATCTTTTATTTGATGTTAAGTCTAAGAATGTAAAATATTTTCATTATAAATTGTTAAAAAAATTTAGTATAAAAACTATTAAAATTTTTGTTGATATAAGAAAAAAAATTTTAAACCACAATTATAATTATATATTTTTGCAGGATTTAGTATTATTAAATTTAGTATATTTTTTACCTAGAAGATTAACCGAAAAAGTTGTACTTGACATTCATGAAGTATTAGGAATAGAATCAATGCTAAACAAAGTAAATTTTAAAATTCTTATAACCAAATTAAATAAATCTGTTGTTATGGCATCAAACACAGATCCAGATACATTAAAATTTTTAGAGAAAAAAAATAAAAAAATTTATATTTTAAACAATTATCCTTTATTAGAAGATTTAAAAATTTCGAAAAAATTGAAATTCAAAAAAAATCTATATGTAATTTCCTATATTGGAATGATAACAGAAGAGAGAAGGCAAATGCTAAAAACATTAGATATATTTAGAATTTTATTAGAAAGTGGTAAATTTAAAGTATTTTTAGTGGGTCCAATTGCTAATAGATATAAAAATGATGAGATAAAAGTTAAAATATCTAAATTAAAGAAATATAAAAATTTTTTTTATTTTGGTCCTCAACCAAGAAATAAAGTAAATGAAATATTATTAGAAAGTGATTTTTTAATAAATTTATTGGATGTACCCGAACATGATGATGTTTCTTCAAACAAATTTTTTGAGGCAATAATGTCGGAAAATATATATATATCCAATCATGTGAAATATGGAATTGATATGTCTTTAACAAATGATTTAGTAATTAAAGTATTTAAAGAAGATAATTGTAATAAAATAGCCCAGAAGATATTAAGTTTAGTTGAGAATGAAAATTTAAATTATATTAAAAAGAAATATATAGATTTAGTTTATTCAAATAAATTATATTGGGATAAATTTCTTAAATATTATCAAATAATATTTAAATGAAAAAGTAGGTGATTTTATCAAAAAGTTAATGTCATTATTTAAAAAAGACATTATTTATATGTTGATGGTGGCAATTTATATTTATTTATTTATTTTTGGAGCATTCGTCTGGTATGTTATTGTAAAATTAATACCTAAATTCAAAGTTGATTTTGATATATTTTTATATATATTCGGATTATTGTTTTTAACTTTAGGATATTTTATAGGTAAAAAAATATCGCTAATGAAAAATATTCCTTACATTAATGTGGGATTCCCGCCTTTTTTGGGAATCATTATGTCTTTTTTGTTAAGTTTATTTATGATAAGCGAAAGGCTTATAAAGTTGAGATTTGTTCCTTTCTTTTTTTGGCAATCAGAATATTTTTATTTTAGAGAAAGTGGATTTGTAGGTATAGGATTTAAAATAGCTTCAATTTCAGCAATAATAAATTATATATTTTATTCTAAATATAAAAATAGTCTGAAAAAAAATAAAAGGATACTGTTAATTATCATAATTTTGTTGGAGGTTTTTTTTTGCATTTTATATGGAAGAAGTAGAAGTGTATTTTTACCAGCATTAATAATTTATATATGGTATTATATAAAAAAAAATCAATTGAAGAGTTTAAAAAATAATTTTTATAAAAAAAAAATATGGATAATAATAATAATGATTCTATTATTCTTTATACTATACAGAGGAATATCAATTTTCAATAGAACAAAGGATATTAATATGACAATATATGAAAGTGTTGTTTTATTATCTCCAGAATATAAAGATTTA
Source organism: Marinitoga sp. 1155 (assembly GCF_001021175.1). Taxonomy (NCBI): domain Bacteria; kingdom Thermotogati; phylum Thermotogota; class Thermotogae; order Petrotogales; family Petrotogaceae; genus Marinitoga; species Marinitoga sp. 1155. The sequence goes on from NZ_AZAX01000030.1 coordinate 4,487, forward strand.
AGTTTTTTTATTGATAATTATAGAAATTCTCACCTAACAGAATTAAAAAAACAAATAATTAATAATCTCTATCTTGTTTTATTACCTGAATATGTTTGGGAAATAGTTGGAATAGATAAAAATAAGCTGGGAAATGATAATTTAGGTAAAGAATATCATTATTTCTTGTTTGGAAATTATGCTGCAGGAACAAGGTTAACTGTGTATGGAGATTTATATATATTGGGAGGAAAGAGGTTGATGCATTTTGGAGCTTTAATATTAGGTTTTTTCGTTGGATTGATGTCAAAAAGGAAAAAATCTTTCTTTTCATTTATTCTTTCAATATTATTTGTTATAAATCAATATACTGTTTTACATAATTACACGATAACTATAGAGATGGCTATAATTATCAGCGTTTTTTATCAAAAATTGTGGAAGTATATCTATAAAAGTTTTTGATTTTATATTTTTTAATTCAATTTATATATTATATAATAATAGCGACCTTTTCCAAAGCGGCTTGACCCCCGAAAATTAGACAAAAAATAAGTAAATCTCATTTTTTCACAGAAACGAAAAAATCAGAAAAATTATAAGACGAAATAAAATCATTGAAATTATCATTAAAAAGATAAAAAACGAAATCAGGAGTAAGATACTTTAAAGACCCATGAGGTCTAAGATGATTATAAAAATAAATATAGGACATGTAATAATTATAAACATCATCGATATCGTTAAAAGTAATATATTCAACAAATTCTCTTTGGACAGAAGAATGAAATGATTCAATAAAAGCTTGAGAATTAGGATTATTTTTGTACCCAAATTCATGAGTAATATTGAGATCACTCATAAATATATCAGTAATATTAGCTTTAAATTGAGGACCATTATCAGTTCTAATAATTAAATTTTGAGGTATAGCATTTCTAAATTTAATAGCCTATTAATAAATAAAATTTTTAATTTTATTTATTAAAGAATATAATACTAATTAAAAATCCAAATATTTGCGAATGATAATGAGCATGTTAACATCAATAATACTTAGAATACCAATAAACCCATTAGTTTTAGTAAAAACAAATTTAATATCAGCTTCCCAATACTGATTAGGACCGGTAATATCATGATTTTTAGGTCTTTTTTTAGGATGTTTTGAATGACGATGATAATTTCGAGTTAAATTAAGTTCTTTTCTTAATCTATGAATTTTTTTGTGATTAATAATAATACCATATTTTTGCTTAAATACAACTGCAAGTTTTTTCTTGATTTTTAATCAAGAAAAAAATATTAAGAATTAAAATAAAAAACATAAAACCTGCGGAGCATGTCAGGATCATCAATTGATAACAAATCAACAAGTAGTTTTTTAATATGCACATCATAAATCTTTTCACCTTTAGTATTCAAAGAATAACCTTTAAAACATTTATTTTTCCTACTATAACGATTAACAGTAAAAAACAATCTTGATTTAAAATAGAAAGTGCTACGTTTAATCTTATAACGATTAAGCATATAATTTAAAGAAACACCATAAGTTTTTTAGTTTGTTTTCAAACTAAAAAATCATAAAGATATATTTAAAAGATATATATATTAAAACAAATAAAAAAATCAAAATATCATGATGCAAAGCATCATGTAATAATCAACAAATCACCAATAAAAGTTACTTTCTTTTCTGTTGTTGTTGTTTTTTCAAAAAATTAATTTCATCCTCTTGCATTTTAATAAGAAGTTCTTTTTCAAGAAGAAGACAATCATAACGATTGTTCATAATATTTAAGTTTTTTCTCTAAAACAACAGAATCATTAGTATTATTTGAATTAGACTTAATAATACCAGCAGATTCGTAAATAATTGGAGGAACTTTAGAAATATCCGAAATCATAGAACTAGGACGACCTTTTTTTAAATGAAACACATTATCATCATAATTAGAATCTTTATATTTTTTAACCCATCTTGCAAAAACAGAATCTGGAATAGAATACTTTTCACAAATATCTCTTTGAGTTAATGAATCATCAGAAAGATATTCTTTAACGACAGACAACTTAAATTCAGGTTCATAATTAGTTCGTTTTCTCATTAAAAAACACCCCTTTCTTTTTTTCAATTTTATGATATCACTTTCTTATTTTTTGTCCAAATCTTGTAAGGGGTGAATGCGAAAAGTGATTCTGGTGGACATAAGAGGGTGAATTTGAGGAGAAAAGAATGGTGAGGAAATATAAAAATATTAAAATATAAATAAAAAAGTGAGGTAATAAAAAAAATAAAGCAATGAAAATCATATAAATAAAAATGACAAAGATGAAAATAAACTCTTTTTAAAATAAAAAAGAAAAAATATATTATTTTCAAAAAACTAAGAAAAAACAAGTATCAGGAGGTTAATTGAGAATATTCTTATGAAGAGGAGGAATAACGTTGAAAGAAAAAATACAAAATAGAGATTTAAAAATAACTATTGTGGGGATGGGGTATATCGGATTACCAACAGCAATAACTTTTGCAAATGCTGGATTTAAAGTATATGGGTTTGATGTAAATGAAAATGTTATCAATACTTTGAAAAATGGTAAAATACATATAGTTGAACCAGATTTGCAAGAAGTATATGAAAAAGCTTTGAATTCTGGAAATTTAATACCTACTAACAAATTAGATAAGTCTGACGTATTTATTATCTGTGTCCCAACACCATTCAAAAAGAATGAAAAGGAAAAAATAGCAGATTTATCTTATGTTGAATCAGCTTCGGAAATGGTTTCAAAATATGTCGAAAAAGGAAATTTAGTTATTTTAGAATCAACTGTTCCTCCAAAGACAACAGAAGAAATAATGGGTAAAATCATTGAAAAAAATACAAACTTGAAAATTAACGCAGATTTTTATGTTGCGCATTGTCCTGAGAGAGTATTACCTGGAAAAATATTGTATGAATTAGAAAATAATGATAGAATAATAGGTGCTTCTAATAAATATGCAGAAGAAATAACCAAAGAATTATATGAAACAATATTAAAAAACGGAAAAGTATATACAACAGATACAATAACAGCTGAAATGTGTAAATTGGTTGAAAATACATATAGAGATATAAATATAGCATTTGCAAATGAGCTTTCAATTATTTCAGATAAATTAGGAATAAATGTATTTGAATTAATAGAATTAGCAAATAAACATCCGAGAGTAAATATTTTAAAACCAGGAGCTGGAGTAGGTGGTCATTGTTTAGCAGTAGATCCTTGGTTTATAGTAGAAAAATTCCAAAAAGAAGCAAATTTAATAAGAACATCCAGAGAAATAAATGATTATAAACCACATTACATAGTGGAAAAAATAGAAAAAGAAGTTGAGTATAATAAAAATAAAATTATCGGAATACTGGGATTAGCATATAAACCCAACATAGATGATTTAAGAGAAAGTCCTTCATTAGAAATAGCGCTAAGTTTAAAGAAAAAAGGATATACTGTTTATGGATGTGAACCATATTTAAAAGAAAAAAATATAAAAGGAATAGAAAATATGTCTTTTGAAGAAATAGTTGAAAGATCTGAGTATTTGGTTTTGACATTAGCTCATAATCAATTTTTAGAAAAAAGTGATTTATTAAAATATAAAAATGTTTTTGATGTTATTGGAATAATAAATGAAAAATATAATAAAATTGGAGTTGAAGTTAAATGAACCAGTTAGGAAAAAGATATATTCTTGATTGGATTGTTTTGAAAATATCTATCTTGCAATGAAAATAGCAATTTTCAATAAATTAGACATTTATGAAGTTACTTGCTTCCCGAAAAATAGACAAAGAATAAGGAAATCTGTATATTATATAATAATAGCGGCTCTTTCCAAAGATACTTGACAAATACATTCATCAATAAGATCAGAATTAGAATTTAGATTTTTGATAATTTTAATTAAAATAGCTTTAATCATAGAAACAGGGGAATAACCAGTTCTACCAACACCAGAAGCATTGCTTCGCAAAAGTTAAGAATAAAAATTATAAATTAAAGAAAATTAAATCATTCTGCTTGCGCAGCATGATTTAGAATCTCAGGAACAAGAGACCAGTCAATATAATCAAAAATGGTAAGGATATAAGCAAAAGAAGAATTAGATTTCATATATTCATCATAGACAAAATCGAGATAAAATTGTTTAGGATTATTACTCATGGTTTAACCTCCCTGTAAAAGTGTATAGTTTAATTTTACCGAATTAAACGATAATTTAACTAATTATATTATACACCAGGGAGGCAAACCTCTTAAAAAGATAATATGAAAGTATTGTAAACAATAGGGTTTTAGAATTTTTGAAGATAGTAAGTAATAATATGAGCGAATTCAATTTAGAGAGAGGCAATCCAGAAAACAAAGTAAAAAATAAACCAGAGGAAAGAAAAGGGGACAAAAAAGTAGAAAATAAAGATGAAAAATGAAATAAAGACAAAAACAATCAATGAGAAATACAAATGAGAGTATATACTTAAATTAAGTATTGTGTAAA
>NZ_AZAX01000031.1:0-5209 GCF_001021175.1 Marinitoga sp. 1155
GATTTTTTAGGGAATACAGTCTATAATATATCTTTATTTGTAGTATTTTTATATTTATTTAAAATTGAAAAAAGGCATGAAAACCAATCTCTCGATGAATTCACTAATGATTAACAAAAATTAACGGTATTGTAAGTTGACAAAAGGGAAGAAAGGTGGTAATATATATACTCGGACGCGGACGAAGAGCCGCGGGAAGGAAAGGAAAGCTCCTTGACAAGTGAACAGAGACACCCAGCGGAAGTAAAAAAGAGAGTGAGCGATCGAACTCGAAAAGTTGGATGGAGGGTTTGATCCTGGCTCAGGGCGAACGCTGGCGGCGTGCTTAACACATGCAAGTCGAACGGGGAGGCTCTCTTCGGGGAGTAGTACCAGTGGCGAACGGGTGAGTAACGCGTAGGAAAGTGTCCTCCAGACCGGGACAACCATTGGAAACGATGGCTAATACCGGATGAGACCGAGAGGTGAAAGCGTGCTGAGGCATGGCTGGAGGAGCTGCCTGCGACCCATCAGGTAGTTGGTAGGGTAAAGGCCTACCAAGCCGACGACGGGTAGCCGGCGTGAGAGCGTGGCCGGCCACAGGGGGACTGAGACACGGCCCCCACTCCTACGGGAGGCAGCAGTGGGGAATATTGGACAATGGGGGAAACCCTGATCCAGCGACGCCGCGTGGAGGACGAAGTCCTTCGGGACGTAAACTCCTGAATTTATCGAACAATAAAGTGAGAAGGGAATGGCTCACAGATGAGGGTAGATAAAGAAAAGCCCCGGCTAACTACGTGCCAGCAGCCGCGGTAATACGTAGGGGGCGAGCGTTGCCCGGAATCACTGGGCGTAAAGGGGGTGTAGGCGGTCTAATAAGTCAGATGTAAAAGTACCTGGCTCAACCAGGGGGATGCGTCTGAAACTGTTAGACTTGAGGTTACTAGAGGGAGACGGAATTACCTGTGTAGCGGTGAAATGCGTAGATACAGGTAAGAAGGCCGGTGGTGAAGACGGTCTCCTGGGGTAAACCTGACGCTGAGGCCCGAAAGCTAGGGGAGCAAACCGGATTAGATACCCGGGTAGTCCTAGCCGTAAACGATGCCCACTAGGTGTGAGCGGTAGTACCGTTCGTGCTGAAGCTAAGGCGATAAGTGGGCCGCCTGGGGAGTACGTCCGCAAGGATGAAACTCAAAGGAATTGACGGGGACCCGCACAAGCGGTGGAGCGTGTGGTTTAATTCGAAGCTAAGCGAAGGACCTTACCAGGGCTTGACATGTAGGTAGTACCTCTTAGAGATAAGGGGGACCTAATACTTCGGTATTAGGAGCCTAGACAGGTGGTGCACGGCCGTCGTCAGCTCGTGCCGTGAGGTGTTGGGTTAAGTCCCGCAACGAGCGCAACCCTTGCCGTTAGTTACCAGCACGTGAAGGTGGGGACTCTAACGGGACAGCCGCCGACGAGGCGGAGGAAGGAGGGGATGACGTCAGGTAATCGTGCCCCTTATGTCCTGGGCGACACACGCGCTACAATGGCAGGGACAGAGGGAAGCGAGGCCGAAAGGTGGAGCGAATCTCAGAAACCCTGCCCCAGTTCAGATTGCAGTCTGAAACCCGACTGCATGAAGCCGGAATCGCTAGTAATCGCAGGTCAGCCACACTGCGGTGAATACGTTCCCGGGTCTTGTACACACCGCCCGTCAAGCCACCCGAGTTGGAAACGCCCGAAGATGGTCAGGCTAACCGAAAGGAGGCCGGCTATTGAGGGTGGAGTCAGCGAGGGGGGCTAAGTCGTAACAAGGTAGGTGTACCGGAAGGTGCGCCTGGATCACCTCCTTTCTAAGGAGAAAGGGTGTCTCTGTTCAGTAGTGAAGGAGTGGGGTAGTAGCTCAATTGGGAGAGCGTCTGCCTTGCACGCAGAAGGCTAGGGGTTCAAGTCCCCTCTACTCCACCAGCTCATTGACAAGTGCATAGTGAAAGATAAGGTCAAGGTAAAAAGGGCTTACGGCGGATGCCTAGGCGACGGGAGGCGAAGAAGGACGTGGCAAGCTGCGAAAAGCCACGGGGAGCTGCAAGCGAGCGTAGATCCGTGGATATCCGAATGGGGGAACCCAAAGATCCCGAAAGGGAGGCGAACCCGGGGAAGGGAAACATCTTAGTACCCGGAGGAAAAGAAATCAAAAGAGATTCCCTGAGTAGTGGCGAGCGAAAGGGGAAGAGCCAAAACCATGTAGGTGTAAAAGGGTGCGGCCGTTGCCTACATGGGGTAGAGGGAAGTAATCGGAGCCGACTGCACGAGGCTCGGAGTGAAAGTATGTATAGCCGAATTGACTGGGAAGTCAAACCGAAGAGGGTGAAAGTCCCGTAGGCGAAATACATACGGAACTCTGGATTACTATCCCAAGTAGCGTGGGACACGAGGAATCCTGCGTGAATCAGGGTGGACCACCATCCAAGGCTAAATACTACCCGTCGACCGATAGCGGAAAAGTACCGTGAGGGAAAGGTGAAAAGGACCCCGGGAGGGGAGTGAAAGAGAACCTGAAACCGTAAGCCTACAAGAAGTGGGAGCTCGAAAGAGTGACCGCGTGCCTTTTGATTAATGTGCCCACGAATTGCATGTATTGGCGAGGTTAAGCCGGGAGAGGCGAAGCCGAAGTGAAAGCGAGCCTGAAAAGGGCGTAGAGTCAATATATGCAGACCCGAAGCCAGGTGAGCTATCCATGGGCAGGGTGAAGTTGCGGTGAAACGCAATGGAGGCCCGAACCGGTATGCAGTGAAACGCATTCGGATGACCTGTGGATAGGGGTGAAAAGCCAACCGAACCTGGTGATAGCTGGATCTCCCCGAAACGTGTGTAGGCACGGCCTCATACAAGACTTACGGGGGTAGAGCACTGATAGGCGTAGGGGGGTAACCTCCGAAACTTGTCAAACTCCGAATACCGTAAGTTAAAGTATGGGAGACAGACTGTGGGGGAAAAGCTCCATGGTCGAGAGGGAAACAGCCCAGACCGCCAGCTAAGGGCTCGAAGAGACAGCTAAGTGTGAAAGGTAGTGGACTGCCAGAGACAGCCGGGATGTTGGCTTAGAAGCAGCCATCATTAAAAGAGTGCGTAACAGCTCACCGGTTGAGGCGGACTGCGCCGAAAATGTAAGGAGGCTAAAGCTGTACTCCGAAGCTGCGGAATCTGCGGATTGGTAGGGGAGCATTGTGCAGTAGGGAGAAGGTAATTCGCGAGGATTACTGGACGAAGCACAAGAGCGGATGTGGGCATGAGTAACGAGAGGAAGGTGAGAATCCTTCCCCCCGAAAGCCCAAGGGTACCTGGGGAAGGGTCGTCCGCCCAGGGTAAGCCGGGACCTAAGGTGAATCCGAAAGGAGTAACCGATGGAAAACGGGTAAAAAATCCCGTGCCATATCTGTACTGTCAAGATAAGAGGGGTGACGCAGAAGGTAAAGCCTCGTGAGCAAGTGGCAGGCTCATCCAAGCGCAAAGGTCGAAGAAACTTCCAGGGAAATCCGGGAGTGGAGGCTGAAGCGTGATGGGGAGGACATAAGTCCAACGAGGTAGTAGCCAAGCTGCCAAGAAAAACCTCGCTTATCGGTGCAGATATGCCCGTTCCGAAAACCGACACAGGTGGGTGAGCTGAGAAGGCTAAGGGGAGCAGGCTAACCTCCGCTAAGGAACTCGGCAAAATAGCCCCGTAACTTCGGGAGAAGGGGTGCTCCTTGATGTGGGCAACTGCATTGGGGAGTCGCAGTGACAAGGTCCAGGCGACTGTTTACCAAAAACACAGGACTCTGCGAACTCAAAAAGAGGACGTATAGGGTCTGACGCCTGCCCAGTGCCGGAAGGTTAAGGGGAGTGCTGAGAGGTACGAACCGAAGCCCCGGTAAACGGCGGCCGTAACTATAACGGTCCTAAGGTAGCGAAATTCCTTGTCGGGTAAGTTCCGACCTGCATGAATGGCGTAACGATTTGGACACTGTCTCAGCGGAGGGCCTGGTGAAATTACAGACTGGGTGAAGATGCCCAGTACCCGCAGTTAGACGGAAAGACCCCGTGGAGTTTTACTGTAGCCTGACATTGTAACTTGTCATGTTGTGTACAGGATAGGTGGGAGGCGAAGAAACCTGCTCGCAAGGGTAGGTGGAGCCGCTGGTGGGATACCACCCTCAGCATGATGGGTTACTAACCATTAAGTGTGAAGAGCGCTGATGGGACAGTGTTAGGTGGGCAGTTTGACTGGGGCGGTCGCCTCCTAAAGAGTAACGGAGGTGCGCGAAGGTAGGCTCATGTGGGTTGGAAATCCACAGGAGAGTGTAAAGGCAAAAGCCTGCCTGACTGCGAGACTGACAGGTCGAGCAGGGTGGAAACACGGTCTTAGTGACCCGGCGGATCCGAGTGGAAGGGCCGTCGATCAACGGATAAAAGTTACCCCGGGGATAACAGGCTTATCGCGCTCAAGAGTTCATATCGACGGCGCGGATTGGCACCTCGATGTCGACTCATCGCATCCTGGGGCTGAAGTAGGTCCCAAGGGTTGGGCTGTTCGCCCATTAAAGCGGTACGTGAGTTGGGTTCAGAACGTCGTGAGACAGTTCGGTCCCTATCTGCTGCGGGCGTAGGAAACTTGAGGGGGGTCACACCTAGTACGAGAGGACCGGTGTGAGGGTACCGCTGGTGAATCAGCTGTTCCGCCAGGAGCAGGAGCTGAGTAGCTATGTACCTGACCGATAACCGCTGAAAGCATCTAAGCGGGAAACGGGCCCCGAGATGAGGTTTCCCACTCTTCGGAGGTAAGGGCAGTTCGAGACTAGGACGTAGATAGGCCGGAAGTGTAAGTACAGTGATGTATTGAGCTGACCGGTACTAATAGCCCGAGGCCTTGACCTTATTAAGTAACTATGCACATGTGAATGAGTTTTGAGGGGTGCAGATACTGGATATGGGAACACGCGGAACCATGCCGAACCCGACCGTTAAGCATATCCAGGCCGATGGTAGTATGGGAAATCCATGCGAGAGTAGGTAGCGCCCCTCTTTTTATTTTACCCCCTGTTAAATAATCAGGGGGTTTTTTTATAATATATACTTGACAAAATATTAATAAAAGTGATATAATAGATATGAGGAGATATCTATGCCAACTGTAATCATATGGAAACTCCAAGCTTTATGGCTTAGTCCGAAACTATCTTTTTCCATATGATATTTTTAAAGC
>NZ_AZAX01000032.1:0-28843 GCF_001021175.1 Marinitoga sp. 1155
TTCTGTAAATTGAATTTACACATTAAATTTTTTACATTGGAGGGACTAACATGAAAAATGCTATATATGCACAATCAGGTGGTGTAACAAGTGTTATAAATGCATCAGCATATGGTGTAATAAAAGCGGCTTTAAATTCTGAAAAAATTGATAATATATATGTTGCCATTAATGGAATTAACGGCGTTTTTGATGAAAAATTAGCTGATATGAGTAAAGAAGATCCTGATCAAATTGAATTATTAAAATTCACACCATCCAGCGCATTTGGTTCTTGTAGAAGGAAATTAAAAACAGAAGAAGAATTTCAAAAAATATTTGAAATATTTGAAAAATATAACATACATTACTTTTTTTACAATGGTGGAAATGATTCAATGGATACAGCTAACAAAATTCACCAATATGCACAAAAAATAAATTATGATTTAAAGGTCATTGGTGTGCCAAAAACAGTGGATAATGACTTACCAGAAACTGACCATACCCCAGGATTTGGGTCTATTGCAAAATATTTATCGGTTTCTATTTTAGAAGGAACATTAGATGTTAAAAGTATGGCAGCAGATTCCACAAAGGTATTTATATTAGAAACAATGGGAAGGCATGCAGGCTGGGTTGCTGCTTCAACTGCATTGGCTAAAAGACATGAAAGTGATGGTCCACATATCATTTTAATACCTGAAGTGCCTTTTCACAAAGAAAAATTCTTTGAAAAAATCCAGAATACAATTAAAAGATACGGATATTGTTCTATAGCTGCATCTGAAGGTATAAAATACGAAGATGGTACATTTGTTGCCGCGAGAGGCTATCAAGATAATTTTGGAAATGTTCAATTAGGTGGAATTGGTTCAACTTTAGCAAATTTAATAAAAACAGAGTTAAATATAAAAACGCATTATGCAGTACCTGATTATTTACAAAGAAGTGGAAGACATATATCAAGTCAGATAGATGTTAATGAGGCTATAGAAGTTGGAACAATGGCTGTAAAATATGCATTAGAAGGATATAGTGGATATATGGTTGGAATAGAAAGAATATATAACAACCCCTATTTAAGCAAAACAAAATTAATATCTTTAGAAAATGTTGCAAATGAAACAAAATTAATTCCAGAAGAATTCATAACCGAAGACGGTATGTTTGTAAATGAAAAATTTATTGAATACGCATTACCTCTAATCGAAGGTGAATATTATCCACCTTATCTAAACGGTATCCCTGTATATGCAAGATTAAAATTAGAATTGGTAAAAAAATAAAATAAATCCCAATTGTTAACACAATTGGGATTTTATAGTATATAGAATAAATGATTTTTATTATTTATCCAATAACCCACTGTAAGAGAGCGATAGCTCAAAAGTTTTTTTTAATTAAAAAAATATTTAAACCAATACCCGCGGTAGCGTGTAAGGACAATCTTCGAGTCTTCGTTGCATTTGAAACTTTTTAGACAACAACCTAATTAAAAAATCTAAGCGTAAATGGTGTATTTTTAAAAGAAGGTGATGTATATGACCAAATTTAAATTAAATTCAAAATATAAACCACAAGGCGATCAGCCAAAAGCTATAAAAAAAATAATAGATGGAATTAATAAAAATTACAGATTTCAAACCCTACTTGGTGTAACCGGCTCTGGAAAAACCTTCACAATGGCCAATGTTATTGAAAAATTAAACAGACCAACACTTATATTATCCCCAAACAAAATACTTGCCGTACAATTATATAGAGAATTTAAAGATTTTTTCCCGGAAAACAAAGTAGAATTTTTTATTAGCTATTATGACTATTATCAACCAGAAGCATATTTACCCGGACGAGATATGTACATTGAAAAAGATGCAACAATAAATGATGTTTTACAAAAAATGAGGCTTTCTACACTAAAATCTATATTAACAAGAAGAGATGTTATAGTTGTTGCAAGTGTTTCAACTATTTACGCCTCAGGTAATCCAGAAGATTTTGCAAATATAAATTTAAAACTACAGGTTGGAAAAGAATATAAAAGAAGATTCATTTTAGAATCACTGGCAAAAATGTTATATACTCGTTCTGAAGATAAGCATACCGGTGGGAATTTTAGATTTAAAGGAGATATTCTTGAAATCTACCCTCCATATGAAGATTTTGGAATTAGAATAGAATTTTTTGATGATGAAATTGAAAAAATTTATTCTTTTGATATATTAAATAGAACAAAAATAGAATTTTTTGATAAAATTACCATTTATCCTGCCAGTGAATTTGTCACAACAGAAGAAAAAATACAAAGGGCAATCGACTCCATAAAAAAAGAATTAGAAATAAGAATAAATGAATTTCAAAAAATAGGGAAATTACTTGAAGCCCAAAGAATAAAACAACGTACCTTAATGGATATGGAATTACTTGAAACACTTGGTCATTGTAAAGGTATTGAAAATTATTCCAGACACTTTGATAATAGAAATCCAGGAGATCCGCCATGGACATTACTCGATTATTTTGACAAAGATTTTATAACCTTTATTGACGAATCTCATATAGCAATACCTCAATTAAGAGCTATGTGGGCTGGAGATCATTCAAGAAAAAGAAACTTAATTGAATACGGTTTCAGATTACCTTCTGCATATGATAATAGACCTTTAAAATTTGAAGAATTTTTATCAAAAATAGGTCAAACGATTTTCGTTTCTGCAACTCCAGGTCCATTTGAATTTGAACATTCTAACCAAATTGTTGAACAAATAATAAGACCAACTGGACTAATAGATCCAGAAGTACTTGTTAAACCTACTATAGGGCAGGTTGATGATTTTATAGATGAATTACAAAAAGTTATTAAAAGAAACGAAAGAGCAATAGCCGTTGTCTTAACAAAAAAAGATGCAGAAATGCTTGCGGATCATCTAAATCTAATTGGAATAAAAGCAACTTATTTACATTCTGAATTGGATGCTATGGAAAGATCTGAAGTAGTAAGAAAACTAAGAAGTGGAGATGTAGATGTTGTTATTGGAGTTAATTTATTAAGAGAAGGTCTTGACCTACCGGAAGTTTCACTAGTTGCTATAATGGATTCTGATAGAGAAGGATTTTTAAGATCAGAAACTACATTAATCCAGACAATAGGCCGTGCTGCAAGAAATATAAATGGAAAAGTTATATTGTATGCAGATAAAATTACAGAAGCAATGCAAAACGCTATTTACGAAACAAATAGAAGAAGAAAATTGCAAATGGATTATAATGAAAGAAATAATATAAAACCAAAAAGTATAATAAAAGAACTACCTAAAAATATATTTGAACAATTTATGGAAAAAGTTGAAAAACCAGAATTTATATTTGAAGTTGCTGAAAATACAACACCAGAAGAATATATACAACTACTTGAATTAGAAATGTTTAAAGCCGCATCAGAACTAAGATATGAAGATGCAGCAAAATACAGAGATGAAATCAAAAAAGTAAAAAAGAAATATAGATTAAAATAACATTAATCAAAGAACTGCTGAAAAGCAGTTCTTTTTTTATAAAAAAGTGTTGACAAAACATTAATAGAAATGATATAATAAACCTTGAAAAAATATAAGTTAATTTTTTGTAAAATAAAATCATAATTTAAAATAAAGAATTATTCTCTAAAATTCTAACGTAATTAGAATATCAAAGATATAAGAATCAGGTTAATTTTTTAGTTAATAATTCTGAGAAGGTGATAATTATGAAATAGTATTTGGTTGATAATTAATTATATATTATTCAAAGCGATATTTAGGTGGTGATTAAATGAAATTATATTACATTATTTTCATAATTATTATTATATTATTTATATCGTGCGAAAGAATAAACTATATGCCAACAATTCCAGAAAATATTTATCCACCAGATAAATCTGAAAATATCGAAATAAATCCTATTTTAAAATGGAATAGTTATGATCAAAATGGAGATATATTATATTATACTTTATATTTTGGTGAAGACGATTCTAAATTAGAAAAATTAACAACAAATTCAACAAGCACTCAATATATATTACAAAATCTAAAATTTAATACCAGATATTATTGGAAAGTTGAAGTAACAGATAACAAAAATACTGGCTCTGTAATAAGTCCTGTCTGGTCATTTATTACTAAAAAAAATACTCCTCCAGTCTGGCAACCTATCGAAACCCAAACTGCTACAGTTAATCATTTATTTGAAATTAATTTAAATAATTATGTTTCCGATCCAGATAATAATAACATTACAATATCAAAATTATCAAACTTTGGTAAAGTGGAAAATGGTATTTTTTCCTGGTTGCCAGATTCAGAAGGTACTTTTTCTGCTAAATTTATCGCTTATGATTCTTTTGGTGCTACTTCCAGTATTTCTTTTGACATCATTGTTAATGCAAAGCCAAACAATCCACCTTTAATAAAGATTAATGGAGTGCAGGATAATGCTATTATGCCATTCAATTTTGAAATTTCATGGGAGATATCCGATCCGGATAATGACAATATAATATCTACTAAAATCTTTTTAAATGAGGAACTAATAATGGATTCAATTACAGATACAAATACAAACTTAAAAAATTTAGAAAGAAATAAAGACTATACATTAAAGATTATAGCAAAAGATGAAAAAAACAATGAAGCTCAGAAAATTATTAATTTTAAAACGGTAGATAAAGCTATGGTTGGAATGAGGGTTGAAAATAATAAATTGATTTTATATAGCCGTGATACTGAAAATATTGTTGGTATGACAATAGAAATAAAATACGACTATTACATTGAAATCGGGAATATCTCTTTTATAAATGATGCAAAAAATCCAGATCTTATCTATGGTCCTGAAGAAAATTCGAAAATAATTACTATAGATTTTGGTTTCCTTGAAACAAGAAGTATTAAAGGTGATTTTCTTGAGATAAAGCTAAACAATTATCAATCAAATACAAAAATAACATTTAAAGATATTACAGTTTTACTATCTCCAAGCGAAGAACTTACTACAGATTTCAGTTCCTGGATAATATTGAAATAGTTTTATTAAAAAATTTATTTAAAAGGGGGATTTGGAATGAAAAAAAATGTATATCTGGCAGTGCTTATACTTGTATTATCATTGTTATTAACATCATGTATAACAGAATCAAAAAACAAAATTCAAAATACTCAACAAATATTTAACAACAATTATATTCTACAAAAAGTTGAGAACAATATTTCATTATTCTCTTTGAAAAATGATCTATATGCACTGGAAATTACTTTTAAAGGAAAAATCGATAAAGATAAATTTACTTTTAATGATGTTCCTTTTAAAATCATTGATTATGTTAATGGTAATACTGTAGTTTCTATTTCTTTTGGAAAACTTCAAAAAAAAGATTGGAACTTTTTAAAGGTTTCTGGTGATCATCCTATTTTGAGGGTTGAAGGAGTTAAGTCTTTAGACAATATGGCCATTAAAAACACATCGGAAGCTACTCCTATGCTTCTTGGTGATTTCAATCATGATAGTTATGTAGATCTATTTGATTTTGCTTATTTCAAGGAACATTACAGAACTACAGCTAGTCATCCAAATTACGATGAATTATATGATATATATCCTTCATCAAAGGGTACTGATATATTCGCAAATATTTATAGTTTAAAAAATTCAGATGGTGTTATTAATTTATATGATTTTGCAATTTTCGCTGTTAATTACAGAAAAGCAGCAAACAGACCTCCAAAAATTAAAATAGTTTCACCATTAGAAAATTCGAAAGTACATGGGGGTATATATAAAATTAAAATAAAAAATATGGATCCTGACTTAAATAATATAATATATGATATTTATTTAAATGATGAAAAATTTTTCAAAAATGTTACAACTCTAGAAAAAGATATTATGCTTGACTATCCACTAGATTATACAATGACAATAATAGCAACAGATATTGTTAACAGTAATTCCAAGTCGCTTTCTACAACAACAAATGTTAAATTTAAAACAATAAATACACCTCCAGATATAATATTCGAAAATTTAAAAGATGTAATGCCTTACAACTTTAAATTAAAAGTATATGCAAATGATTATGAGGAAGGCATTATAAATAACATTGATATTATTTTAAATGATAAAAAGATAGAAAAAGATTCAGATAATAATTTTATAATAAAAAATCTTGATAGAAATATTGAATATACTATAACCGCAATAGCTACAGATAGCAAAAATATGACATCGACTAAAGTTGCTACATTTACTACAGTAGATTTACCATATATATACCTTGAATATAATAAAGACGAAAATATGTTGTATATAAAAGGAAGAGATCTAAATAAAATAAAAGTTATGACGATAACTTTATTACAAAATGATGATATAAAATTTTATAATGCCGTTGGAGAAAATGGGTTCACTATTGCATATTCAGAATACAATAATAATAATGAGTTTGAATTTGATGTTGCAAATTTAAATTCATCTGACGATGGAACAATTGCAAAAATCAACGTTATTGAATTAAGAAATAATACTTCAGTATTCATAAAAAGAGTAAAAGCTCTAAATAATAATATGGAAGTTATGGCTATTGATTACTCATCCTGGGTTGATATTATTGATGATGTTATTGAAAATCCAATTGAATATTATGACATGTGGTTACATGCTAATTCGCATATAGATTTAAACTCCAATCTTTATTATTATTTTGGAGTATCTGTCGGAATAAAAGAAAATTATAATGTACTTTCTATTAATATTATAAAAGATGGAAATATTTTATTTTCCTTAGACAAAAAAGAGAATAATAAGTTTGAAGCTTTTTATTCATTACCTGTTGAAAATATTAATGATTTTTTACATAAAGATTATATCATTGAGATCAATCTGGAAAATGGGAAAACATATAGGAGAACGAAACATATAGATTCATATCCTCCACCCTTACATATTATTACGGATATTGACAATCAAGTTGTTCCTGAAAATGAAAATATTATATTAGAATTTGAACCTACAGATCCAGATTATATCTATAATAATACTCATTTTGAAATATTTGATGAAAACAGAAATAATTTAATTCTTTCTTCTCATTTTGATGTAAAAGACGGTTATTTATCAATTCCATATGAAAATTTTGAATATGGTAAAAAATATTTATGTGAAATATGGTTAATGACGAAGAATAATGAAGCATATAGGGTTTTTTTCACTTTTTACTACGGAAAAAAGCCGATAATAAAAAACACATGGGGAGAAATAAACACTGAGGAATTCCCAGAAAGAAGTATTATTAATATTTTTGGAGGTATTGAAGTTTCAGATTATTCAAATATTGAAAAAATAGTTCTTTCTAATGATAGTATTGAAAATATAGGAGAATTCATACAAAATACTGATAATCTTTTCAAATTTGAATTTGAATATGATATTACCAATAAAGATTTATCTTTATATGAAAATCAAAATTATTATGTTACTGCATATTTAACAGATGGCTCTTCAGAAACAGTAAACGGTTATATAGGTTATATTTATAAATTAAGCGATCTTGATAAGATTAATATTACTTCACCACAAAAAAATTATACTATTTCAGATGGATCTGATATTATTGTTTCGTGGAATACTGGTAATTTAGACTATTCGAAGGTTGATATTCATCTTTGGGATTCAACTAATAATGATTATAGATGGATTTCATCATTTCATATAGATAATAATTCAATAAAAAATTATACTATACCATCATCATATTTTGAAAATGGACATAAGTATGATGTTATTCTTCTATTCTGGAGCAATCAAGATTCACCTGTTAGAATTACTAAAAGAACCTCATTTTATTATGGTTTTGGGCCTGTAATTAATTCTTTGAATTTTTCATCCAATACTGAACTTCTCGATAGTGAAAATTCTACAAAGTTAAGCATTGAAATAAATGGAAGGTTAGAAATAAATGATAACATTAATATCAAAAAAATAGTTGTATCAAATGATTTTATAGGAGATATTGGAGAATTCTTGAATGACTATAACAATGTATATAATTTTTACTTAAATCTATTAAATAAAGATTTATCAAAATACGAAGATCAAAATTATTATATAAAGGTTTACGATTCTAATAATCAAATAATCGAGATAAAAGAAATTTATATAGGACATATATATACATCTAAAGATATTGAAAATATGGTTTCATACTCTGTCGATGGAAATATAATTCCAGAAAATACTGATTTAACAATAAACTTTACATTTAATGAAAATAAAGAATGGTTTTATGTTGATTTATACAATAACAACAATAACAATATAAAATCAGGAAATAATAACCCTTTCATTATTTCACATTCTGATTTAATTCCTGGTAATCAATATCTATTGCACATAGATATTACATCTTCTGATAATAATTATTTAAATATTAAAAAAACATATTATTATATTTCAAACACCTATTTAAAGGATGGTTTTGATAAAAATTCTATATTAACTTTCGAAACATATAATGAAATTGAACAAGCGTTATGGACTGAAAAAAGCTTATATAAACTAAATTTAAGGATCCCCTTTAATGAAAAAATTATTAATGTTGATGATATTTCTCAGATTATTTTATCCAAAAATGGTATAGACCTTCCATTAATTTTAGAAAAAGACGCTACAGAAAACACTTATTATGGTTACATAAAATTTGAAAATTTCCCACAAGACTATGTGGATTCTCAATACAATTTAAAAATTTTCACCAAAAAATCTACAATAGAGGAAAGCTTTTACATTGGCAATATATATGATGAAAGCAACCTGAATAATATTGAATTTACTTCTCCTAAAAGTCATGACATAATATCAAATAATAATCCTATAAATGTTTCCTGGGTAACATCAAATATTTCATATGATAAAGTCATTTTGATTTTATCTTCTATAGATGCACCAAATATTAAAAAAATTTATTATCCTAAAACAGATCAATTTACAATACCTGCTTCTGATATTACTCCAAATCACGAGTATTTTATTACTTTAATACTTGAAAATGAAAATTCACATACTTCAATATCAAAGAACATAGTAATTCATTATGGTTCTTATTCACTATATAGTATAACCTGGGTTAAAAATGTTTCAAATGTTTTCTTCCCAAATATAACAATAAGTGATTATACATTTTCTTTTAGACCTAAAACAATAACAAAATTCTTTGGTAATTTAAAATATTTATTTTTTCAAAGTAAGATTATGATCAATCCTCAATATTTTATTTTTGATACATCATATGATTATATATTAATTAATGATTCAAGTGATTCAAATGAGATCGCATATAAAACTGAACATAAAATACCATATGAAATAATTAATTATTAATATATTGAAAATTTTTATAAATTATATATAATATATTAAGAAAAATTATTTTTCTTCAAAGAAATTGTTTTACATTTTACAACTTTTTATATTTAATATAAAAAACACGGCCTGCGCCGTGTTTTCTATTATTTATTTAATAATTTTTGGAACTATTTGATAGCCTAAATGTACCTGTTCTATCATTATCATTAATTATATGAAGATATCTATCTTTAGCTTCTTTAGCTTTTTTTCTTAATATTGATGGTAAATCGGACGTCTCAAATTCATCTTTTAAAAGTTGCATTAACGGCTCTTCAAAAGAATAACCCTCTTCTGTTTCTTCATCAAATACAATATAATTTAAATGTTCATCTTTAATTCTGTCGGGAAATGTCTTTTTCAAAAAATTCAATGTATATTTTGTAAATACGTCAACAACATCCTGAGGCCTTTTGGCATGATTCAACATGTCATGATATTCTTTTTTAGTTTCCTCATAATACTTTACATAAGATTTCATCATACTTTCCCCCTCCTATCTATGAGTCTGTTATTTTTGACTCTAAATATGCGGGAAAAGTTCTTAATAAAAAGATTTTAATTTCAATATAATCTATCAAAAAAATAATTCAGTATACTCATAGTATAAATTCCTGCTGTTTCAAATCTCATAATTGTATCTCCAAGGTTGACTCTATTTTCAGGTAATTTTAAAATTTCTTCTTCTGTAAATCCCATATCAGGACCTAAAATTATAGAAATTTTTTCTACTTTAGACATATGATTTAATTCATCTTTTAATGATTTTGTTGAAGTTAAATCCAACATTATTGGATTTTTTATTGTTTGAATATTTTTCAAATCGAAAAATTTAACTTCTGGAAAAACAGGATTTTCTGATTGTTTAGAACTTTCTATAATAGTTTTTTTGAATTTTTCAATAGTCTTAAATTTTAACTGTGACTTTTTACTGTGAAATATATAAATATTGTTTACTCTTAATTCAACTAATTTTTCTATTAAGATTTTCATTCTATCAAATTTACTTGCTCCTATATAAAAGTCTATCTCTGGTGTTAGATTTTTAATATAAGTTTCTTTTGTTTTTATCTGACAAATAGTCTCATTTTTCTTAATTTTTTCTATTATGCAATAATATATATTCCCTTTACCATCAAAAACCTTTATTTCATCATTTTCTTTTAATCTTACGATTTTTAAATGTGATGTTTCACCTTTATCAAGAATTACCTTATTTTCATTAAATATGCCATAAAAAGCATTAGGCATTAGCCTATTACCTCCACTCCCATATATGGAACAAGTACTCTTGGAACTTTTATTTTTCCATCAGGTAATTGATAATTTTCCATTATTGCTACAACAGTTCTTCCAATTGCAAGTCCTGAACCATTTAATGTGTGAACATATTCCATTTTATTATTTCTTGTTCTATATTTTGTATTACCCCTTCTTGCCTGAAAATCCTTAACATTACTACATGAAGATATTTCTTTGTATGCATTATAACTTGGTATCCATACTTCAAGGTCATATGTTTTTGCTGCAGCAAACCCCAAATCTCCACTACACAGAGTTATTACTCTATATGGCAATTCTAAAAGTTGTAAAATTCTTTCTGCATGAGAAGTCAACTCTTCCAAAGCTCGTTCAGAATCTTCTGGTGTGGTATACCAGAACAATTCTACTTTATCAAATTGATGTTGCCTTATCATACCCCTTACATCTTTCCCATAACTTCCTGCCTCTCTTCTATAACATGGCGTATAAGCAACATATTTTAATGGTAAATCTTTAAAACTCAAGGTTTCATTTTGATGCATTCCAGCAAGAGCAACTTCTGAGGTAGGAATTAAAAACAAATCATCATTCTTTGTATTATAAGCTTCTTCTTCAAATTTTGGTAATTGCCCAGTTCCCAACATAGTTTCTCTTTTTACCAGATGAGGAGGTAAAACTTCCATATACCCGTGTTCTTTAGTGTGAACATCAAGCATAAAATTTATTAATGACCTTTCAAGTCTTGCTAATTGTGATTTTAATATTGAAAACCTTGATCCACTTATTTTAGAAGCTCTTTCAAAATCCAGCATTCCTAATTCAGGACCTAAATCCCAGTGTGCTTTAGGTTTAAAATCGAATTCACGAATCTTGCCCCATTTTCTAATTTCTATATTATCTTCTTCTGACTTCCCAACAGGTACACTTTCATCAGGAATGTTGGGAATATGTAATAATTTTATATGTATTTTATCTTCTATATCTCTCATTTGCATTTCTATTTCTTTTATTTCATTGCCAATTTCTTTTGATTCTTCCTTGATTTTTGTAAATTCTTTTACATCACCAGCGGCTTTTAATTTAGCAACCTGTTTTGAGTATTCATTTCTTTTGGCACGTAATTCATTAACCTCTGTTTGTAATGATCTTTTCACTTCATCTAATTCTTTTATTTGGTTAATTAAATCTGTTTCATGATTTCTCTTTTCTAATGCTTCAATAATAATTTCAGGATTCCTTCTTATCAATTTTATATCTATCATTTATTCTCCTCCTTATCTTCTATTTCAAGAGTTAATTTAACTTTATTAGCAGAAATTTCATTTTTATCCGTTTTGAATGTTGCCTTTGTTGTTTCCATGTCGATCTTTTTCTTCGGATTTGTTATTTTTACATTATTATTTAATACCAAAATTTTTGTATTCTCATCATATTCGAAAGATCTGGAAAAAATTAAATAATCATCTTTTATAATTTTTACAAGTTCTTTTTCTGAATTCATTTTTCCAGAATATGTTTTATTTTTATTGTCAAAATTAATTTCATCACAATATATATATATTTTCTTATCATTGTTTTCTAATATAATAACAGTTTCAACATTCCCTTCTAATAAACCTGTATCTTTTTTTAAGTCATATTCCAGAGATACTGCTGTTGCTTCCATTGTATCTGTTTTTATTTTAATACCACCTTCAGATGCCAATTTTCTCCATTCATCATTAACAAGTGTAACTGTTGCTAAATCCGTTAATACTTTTAAAGTTCCTTTAATAACCTGAACATTATTTTTCAATACATAAAATTCATCTCCGCCTTTTACAGTATCTGCACTTACATGTATGGTAGAAGAATATGATATTATAACAAAAGATAGAATGAAAATCATTATAAAAACTTTTTTCATTATTATACCTCCAAATTTTTATTTATCCATGTTTGAGCTATTTTTTTGGCATTATTATATGCTGCTCCACTTAAAGAGTGAAAGGATATTTTTAATGGAGTCAAAATATCTTTCTCTTTAGTAATTATATCAAATAATTTCTTTTTTCTCAAAAAAAATGAATAAAGTAATATTTCAGCACCATTTTTAGGATTCGGTAAAACCATCGAACATTCTAAAGATGTTATTATATCTATGTCTGAAATATTTAAAGGACATAATGATATTTCAGATGATGGAATTAATTTCTGTTTATTATATTCATAATATTTTAAAAAGGGTGGAGTTGAAAATGATGCTAATAAAGCATCGACATACAATTCATCTAAATTAAAATTATATATTTCCTTTTTTTCAATATTATAACTTTCAATCTGAAAAAAATCCCCTAATTCACCTATTTTTGTATTTCCAAAATAAGACTTTAATTCCTTTTCTAATTCTTTATGAGATTCAAATTCAAATTGTTTTCTTTTATTTAGTTTCCATAATGCAATCGCCTGATTATATAATTTTTCATATATTTTATCTTTAAAAAAATATCGATTTAATACTTTTGAGTTTTGTATGAATTCAATCATTTTACCAAAAAAATTTTTTCTATATTTTGATATAAAAAATGGCAATAAAGCGCTGACTCCTGTAACTCTCAGAAAAACTGGTATATTCTGATGCAGAAATTGCGATATTATTCCAGAATTCCAATAAATACCATATTTTATATCACCAGCAGCTATTTTTATTCTATTCATGCTTTTCACTTCTTTCAAGTTTTGTTTTTGCTTCAAAATATATTTCTTCATATTTTTCAAATTCATACCATTGATATATTGAATCAAATATATAAATTTCATCTGCCTGTTTTAATTTTTCTTCTGTAATATAGTCTATACTTAAAGAAGAAATATAGTTTATGTATTCCAATCCATCATTAAATTTATCATTTTTTTGTGGAATATGAGAAGCAACTACATATTTAGCTCCTAATTTCCTGCAAAGATTTATAGGAACTTCTTCCAATAAACCGCCATCTAAAAGTGTCATTCCACCCATTAGTTTTGGAGTGAATGCTGCCGGTACATTTGATGAAGCCATAACTGCATCCAAAATATATCCTTCTGTTATTTCTTCGATATTTTCAGAATCTATATCCACAGCTACAACACCAAAGGGTATTTTACAATCTGAAAAACGTTTTTTATAAAATAATGGTTTTAAAAGTTTAAACAATAAATCATTATTTAAAATCCCCTTTGAAGATAATAACTTAGCAAAACCAGTAATCTTATTTTCAAGATTCTTTTTTATATAATTTATTTCTTTTGATGAATGTTTTATAATATAATTAAATTTCTTCATCACCAGTTTACTATTAGGTTCTAATGAATACAATGCCCCTATTATAGAACCTGCACTACACCCGCTTATAGAAACAGGATTATTTTTATATTTCAACTCTAAATGTTCCAATAAAGCTATATGAGCCATCCCTCGAATTCCACCGCTCCCCAGAGCAATTCCGTATTCCATTATAATCCTCCCATTATTACATATACAGCAATTCCGCCAACTATACCTCCAACTAAACCATATAACAAATTGTTCAATATATTTTGATTATTAATTCTACTTTCCAATGATTGTAATCTTGATTCAAGATTATCCGTATTTTCTGAATATTTTTTCATTTCCAGCAACTCTGTAGTAATTTTACTATTTTGAGATTTTAAATTTGTTACTTCTTTTTCCAGATCTATTATTTTCTCATCAAGATAAGATGTATCAGAAACATTTTCAACCTTTTGTTCAACTATATTTAATCGTGTTATTATAGATTCTAATGATTTCATATTCGCTTTTATTAAGTCATCTTTAATTTGCATATATACATAATCTTTAATTTCATCCGATTTACTCATTAAAGATTGAGAAACCATATCGCTGATTATACCTGTTAAAACGTCTTTATTATTAGAAGGTAGACTTTCTAAATTATAAATAGAATTTTCCAGTGATTTTAATCTTCCTTCAAAATTATTTAATTTTAAAGTATTTTTATCAAAGTTATTTTTTAACTCAAATAACACCTTTGTATTATTTATAACATCTTTTTGCAATTTTTCAGTCGGTGGTTGTAATGCCAATTCCTGAACAAGATTGTTGAGTGTTTTGATTTTTTTTGTTAATTCTTCTACAATTTTTAACTCATTATTCAATTTTTGAATTTCAAGAGAATTTTTTGTGCTCAATTGCTCAATATTTGATAATTTTGGTAAAGCGGAATTAACATTTTTTAATAACTCCCCTATATTATTAAGACCACTTTCTTTGACCGCATTTCTAAATGCTTCGAGGTCTTTTTCCATGCCTAAAACCTGTGTTGTAAGATTTGATACAGCATAATCATTGGTATTAATTCTTGATTCAATTTTATCTAATTTAGTGAATAAATTCGATATACTTTCATTTTCTTTATCAAATGCAGCTCCTTCTAATAATCCTATTCTTTGATCGTATTCCTGAAGTTTTTTATTTAAATTTCTGATTTCATCAGCTGCATTTTCTAACTTTTTCATATTATTTATTTTTTCTTCAATCAAAGATAATCTATTCAGCAATTCTTCCGGTATACCTGTTTTGATATTTGTTTTTAAATCACTTATCTCTTTCTGTATATCAAGCACTTTTTTGTCAAGAATATTCACCCTGTTTGACGAATCGGATAAGATTGCAGAATATGAATTTGTTATTTTTTCCAATTCATCAACTTTTATTTTCAGGCTTTCAATATTATCAATTTTATCTTCAATTGTTTGTAACTTTCTTAGTAATAATGGTTCATTTGTTATTGTTGAAGAATCTGTCATTTTAATCCCGGATTCCAGGTAAGATACCCTGTCACTTAATTCATTTATTTGATTTGATAATTCTGGTATTCTTGAGGTTAAATTCATTAATGGCTTCACCTGAAAATCAAATTTTTGTTGAACAACTTCATCTATATATGTATTCGAAGAAGATATTTCATTTTTTAAATTATTTAATTCATTTTTTAATTCCATTATAGTTGCATTTTCACTATCTTTTTTCCATCGCATCTGCGCAGCAACTTCATTTGTTATATATACCTTTAATCCTTCTTTTTCTTTTGTAAATAATTCATCTATATATGACTTATAATTGCTCTGTTCCCTTTTTAGATAATCATCCAGAGTATTTGTCATGTACTCTTTAGTTCTTGAAAATTCTTCCAAAACACCTTCAACTGCTTTTTCAAAATCATTCATTCTATTGCTAAAAATAACAATAGACGCAAGTGTTGTTTCGTATAATTCATTAATCTTTTCAACTGACTTTTTTTCAGCCACCATATATGCATTTTGAGCAATCGCATTAAAAATAGGATTGTTAGAATCTGTTGAATCTATTGTTATAGCCTTTTCTAAATTTTTGATTCTCGTTGAAAAATCATCCAGTAAATTTTTCGTATTTTTATAATCAGCATCAAGTGAAAACATGAAGTTTTCCAATGTATACACTCTTTGAGGTAACTTTTCCATTTCTAATTTTGTTAATGAAGCGTCTAAAGAATCTAATTTCTTTTTATAATTTTCATTTAAATAATCCAGAAAATTAGAACCAAATATAGCTAAATCATATCTTGAAACGGAAATAGCACCATTAAATTTTCCCTGTGTATCCGTTTCCATTATCCCAGCTTTTACTATTTTATAAACATGTGGATATACAGGCGAAGTTGGTTTAACATCGAGAATTTCACCAAATATTGATACAATAAAAATAAATATTGAAATAAAAATCAAAAATTTTTTCATTTTTTTGCCCCCTTAATACCAATTATCCAGGTTAATATATTTTCCTTCATCGGTAATATATATAAATCTTTCTACTATTTTTCTATCGCCTTTATATACGCTAATTTTATGAACCCCATATTCCAACCTTAAATCCAATTCAGAAGCTGTATATTTAATATCATCAACATAAACATCAAATGCTCTTGAATTTACTATTTTTACAGGCACCAGATTTGCTTTAGAAAAGAATATTACTCTATGTTCATAATTATTTATATTTATATCTATATTATACGATTTTCCATCAGGAAACTTAAATACAACATTATGAATACCACTATTTAAAACCTTTCCTAAAACATACCCTCGATTTATGTATTTTCCATCTATATAAATTAATACATAATTAGAAGATGTAAATAAAGAAACTGCCCCTATATTATCTTCTGTAGTTAAAAAAACTGTTTGAGATCTGTTTTTTCTTAATGTTATTGATTTCTTTGAATTTAAATAATAAATATCAAGTTTTTTAGTATTTTGCATTGTATTTATTAAAATAGTTGATGGCGTAAATGCATATTTATCACTTATATAAGCCAGAATTTTTTCCTGAGATAATACTTCAACCGAAGTTGAAAGTAATGGATTTAAAATTAATTCTTTTGGTGAATCTTTATTTATAATATACCTAAAAAAAAGATTTTTATCTGTTTTTGAGACTATTTCCAAAATATGAGGCATTCCGTCCAATTCAAGATATTCAACCGAATCACCAATATATTTTCCATCTAAATAAAACTCTAAACCTTTACTATTCTGTATTTTTACAATTCTTTTGTTTTCATATAATTCAAAGAATAAAGTTTTTTTATTCAATGATTTATCTAAGTTTATTGTTAATTCCTTTGATATGTAACCAATTTTTGATAAAATTATTTTTAGATTACCAGATGGAACAGTAAATGTATTTGGTGTATATCCAACTTTTTCACCATTTATAGTCACCAACGCATTTTGTGGTGATGAATCTATATACAACTGAATTCCTTTTTTTAATTCAAAGTTATAACTCACTGGCTCGTCAGATTTTAAAATAATATTTTTCTTAAAAGGTAGATATCCATCTTTAATCAATTTAATATTATAATTTTTATTTAAAGATAAAATAGTAGAATACGGTGTTTCACCTACAAACTTTTCGTTTATATACAAATTTGAAATTGGTGTTGAATCAAAGGTGACCATACCATTTGGAACCAACTCCACCATTATTTTCTTTGTTTCAAATGGTTTTAATTCAAGATTAATATTTTGGGATTTATAGTTTTCAGCTGAAATTGTTAGAGTTTTTACATTTATAGGAATTTTAAGAACATCACCATTTTTTATTAACACCTTATTTTTATCAAAAGAAATATAAAATGATTCTATATTTGCCCTAAATTCTATTGAAGCCAAAGGAATAAGGTTTGCATTTATTTTTTTATCTGAGTCAATAGAAACTGTAGTTTTATAATCTTTATACCCAAATTTTGATATTATTATATTATATGTTCCCGATTGCAGTGAAACATTCTCAGTATTGCTTTTCATTGTAAGCATATATTGATTATTAATATAAACTAAAGAACCTTTTGGGGCATTTATCGTTAATTGAAAAGAAAAGATCATAGAGGTAAGCATCAAAAATACAAACAAAAAAGTTTTAATCTTTTTCACAGTTCCTCACCTCATTTATAATATTATCCAGATCCTCAAGCTGATTCATTAATTTTTCAGGATTTTCGATTTTAGATAATACTTTATCCATAAACACAACACGGGCTTTTATAACTTCTTCAATAACATTTTTGCCTTTTTCTGTAATTTTAATAGTCGTGACTCTTTTATCCTTTTCATCTTTTGTTTTTTTAAGATACCCTGAATTTTCAAGTCTGTTGATTAAACCTGTAGTCGTACTCTTTGTTATCCCTAAAGCCAGACTTAAATCTGTAACTCTTTTTTCACCTCGAAAGTATAATATTTGCAATAGATCAAATTGTGCAGGAGATATTTCACTATTTTTTATAATTTTTCTTCCTTCAACCTTAATTTTAAAACATATATCTCTTAGAATTTTCTCGAAATTTTCCAATCTTTTTTTATCCATAATGTTCCTCCTATCTAAATTTTATATTTTTTTGAAAGAGAGGTTGTTTTAATGGTAAAAAACATAACATTTTCTGCTATGTTAAGCGTTATAACAGTGTTACTATTTACCTCACAGATGTTTATTCCTGTATTAGGTGTTTTTGTTGCATTTTTCAGCTTAATACCCTTAATTCTGGTATTTGAATTGACAGATATGAAATATTTTATTATATCCACCTTAACTTCAGGCTTTTTAATATTAATATTAAATGATATTTTTGGTCTAATCTTTTTTTCGACCTTTTTATTACCACCAGTATTAAGTATAGTATATAATAAAAAAAATAAAATACCCCACATTATATTTTTTCTCGTACCAGTGGCATCATCCTATTTTATGTATAAATCTTTTTTCAATGTAAAAATTTTCTATTATATGTGGCCTTTAATTGGGGCATCAATATTTTTTGTAGTAAAATTTTATTATATAAAAATAACAGAGTTAATAATGAAAGGTTTAAAAGCAAAAGGTTTTTAGCATTAAAAAATGTATATATATATTTTATCAGAAAAACTCTAAAAAATGAAATATATGTTATAATGAATATATAAATACAAAGAGGTGAACGTTATGGAAACTATAGATGTTGTTATTGAAAAAATAGTTAATGGTGGATA
This sequence comes from Marinitoga sp. 1155, assembly GCF_001021175.1. Taxonomy (NCBI): domain Bacteria; kingdom Thermotogati; phylum Thermotogota; class Thermotogae; order Petrotogales; family Petrotogaceae; genus Marinitoga; species Marinitoga sp. 1155. The sequence goes on from NZ_AZAX01000032.1 coordinate 19,255, forward strand.
TGGTTTTGCAAGATATGATAATAAAATATATATGGTAGAACACGCATATCCAGGAGAATTTGTTAAAATAAAAGTAAAAAACAGAAAAAAAGATGTTTATTTTGCTGAAGTAGTGGAATACATTGAAAAATCACCATATAGAAATAGACAAATTTGCCCTCATTATCAGGAATGTGGAGGATGTCAATTGTTAGACCTTGATTATAATGAACAATTAAAAATAAAAACAAAAATAGTTAAAGAACAAATAAGAAGAATTGGAAAATTAGACGACACTCTAGTATTAAATGCAATAGGTTCAGATGAAATAAATCATTACAGAAGTAAAATGGAATTTGCATTTTCCTATAAAAATGGAGATATAAAAATTGGATTGAAAAAGAGAAACAGTAATGATATTATAGATATAAAAAATTGTTTAATTGCTCCTAAAGAATTTAATAACATTATTTCTGAAACAAAAAAAATATTCAATGCGTTAAACTTAAAAATATATAATCCAAAATTCAGAAAAGGAGAATTTAAACATCTTGTTTTAAGAAAATCATTTTCAAAAAATGAAATTATGTCAATCTTCATTACAAAAACAGAATATATAAATAATTATAAAAATTTCAAAAGATTAATAAAGGAAAAAATTAAAGCAAATTCTATTATCCATGTAATGAATGGTTCTGATTCAATTGTTTTACGAGGGCCTTATAAAACATTAAAAGGGGAAGGTATTATAAAAGAAGAGTTTAATGGATTTGAATATCAAATTCCACCTACCGCTTTCTTCCAGAATAATTATAACATAACAAAAAAGATATTGAATGAATTTGTAGAAATTATAAAAAGAGAGAAAATATCAGGTGTCCTGTTAGATCTTTATTCTGGAGTGGGCTTATTTTCTATATATTTAGCTCCACTTTTTAAACATGTTACAGGCGTAGAAAATAACGGAATTTCTGTAAAAGCGGCTCATTCGAATTCAAATATAAATAATATAAGAAATACCACTTTTATAAAAGCGGATGTTTTAGAATTCATAAAAAATTATGATAAAAAAATAGATCTTTTAATAGTAGATCCTCCAAGAAGTGGACTTGATAAAGAAATTTTAACTAAAATTTTACAATTAAAACCGAAAAATATTTTCTATTTATCCTGTGATCCAACCACATTATCAAGAGATTTATTCAGATTAAAAGAATCTTATAAAATAGAGTTTATAAAGCCTTTTGATATGTTTCCAAATACTTTTCATATTGAAAATTTTGCGTTTTTAAAAGCAAATATAAGCAATTAATTATAATTAAAGTTAAATTTCTACAATTATTGCATAAAAACAATAATTTTTGGTATAATATGTATTGGATATATTAAATTTTGGAGGGAGGACTTTCCATGGAATTTATTTCAAAGATAAATGTTTTACCAAAAATACCTGAAAAACTTTCAAGGCTACCGGAATTAAGTAAAAATCTTTGGTGGACATGGAATTACGATGCCCAGGAGATATTCGAAAGAATAGACGAAAAATTATGGGTAGAAGTCAACAGAAATCCTGTACTATTTTTAAAAAAAGTTAGTCAAAAAAAGTTAAATGAAGCTGCAGAAAATAAAGCCATAATATCATTATACTCACAGGTTATTGAAAAATTTAATACTTATATGAAAGCAGAAAATACATGGTTTAAATCTACACACAGAGAATATAAAGGCGGAGAATTTGCTTATTTTTGTGCCGAATATGGCCTTCATGAATCATTTCCAAATTATTCCGGAGGACTTGGTGTTCTTGCTGGAGATCACTTGAAATCATCAAGTGACCTTGGAATACCACTTGTAGCAGTTGGTTTATTATATAAACAGGGTTATTTTGAACAAAGAATTAATTCTGAAGGTTGGCAGGAAGCTATATTTAATCCATACGATTTTGATAATTTCCCGGTAATACCTGCCAAAGACAAAGAAAATAATGACATATATATTACCGTTGAAATGGAAAATAGAAAAGTATATGCAAAAGTATGGAAATTACAGGTTGGAAGGATAAACCTCATATATCTTGATACAGATATTCCACAAAATGACCCAGAAGATAGAATGATAACATATCAACTCTACGGTGGAGATCAAGAAATGAGAATCAGACAGGAAATGTTATTGGGAATAGGTGGAGTAAGAGCATTAAGAGCTATAGGATATAATCCTTCTGTATGGCATATGAATGAAGGACATTCTGCATTTTTGGGCTTAGAAAGGATTAGAGAACTTGTTCAGGAAAAAGGATTATCTTTCAGAGAAGCTGTACAGGCTGTAAAAGCAAGTGCAGTATTTACAACACACACACCTGTACCAGCTGGGCATGATGCTTTCCCATTTTATTTAATGGATAAATACTTTAAAAATTATTGGCCACAATTAAAAGCTTCCAGAAGGGAATTTCTTGATTTAGGCGCAGAAATAAGACCTGACGGTTCTGAATTATTTTCCATGACCACGCTGGCTTTAAATCTCTCCTCAAGAGCTAACGGCGTAAGTAAATTACACGGCGAGGTTTCAAGAGATCTAGCTAAAGATATATGGAAAGGTCTGGAAGCTGTAGAAGTTCCAATCACTCATGTTACAAATGGTGTTCATGCAACAACATGGATCTCAAAAGAATTGCAGGATTTGTTCTCAAATTATTTAGGCAAAGATTGGCATGAAAAAATTGATGATCCAGATTTGTGGAAAAAAATCGACAATATTCCTGATGAAGAATTATGGAATGTAAGAAAAGGATTAAAGAAAAAACTTATTGAATTTATCCATGAAAGAACAAAGTTGCAAAGAATGAGACATGGTGAAACTGTAGAACAATTAGAAGAAATCGATAAAATATTGAATCCTGATGCTTTAACAATAGGTTTTGCAAGACGATTTGCTACATATAAAAGAGCAACTCTTATATTTAAAGATTTAGATAGATTAAAGAAAATACTAAATAATCCAGAAAGACCTGTTCAACTTATTTTTGCTGGAAAAGCTCACCCCGCTGACAAACCAGGTCAGGAATTAATTAAACGAATTTATGAAATTTCAAGAATGCCTGAATTTAAAGATAAAATTGTCTTTATAGAAAATTATGATATGAATGTAGCAAGACATTTAGTTGCCGGAGTTGATATATGGCTAAATAATCCAAGAAGACCCAGAGAAGCCAGCGGAACAAGCGGTCAAAAGGCTGGTATGAATGGCTCTCCAAACTTCAGTGTATTAGATGGTTGGTGGGTTGAAGGATATAATAGGAAAAACGGATGGGCAATTGGAGATGAAAGAGATTATATAGATCTTGAATTACAAGATAAAATAGATAGTGTATCTATATATAATACATTAGAAAAAGAAATCGTTCCATTATATTATGATCATAACGAAGAATTAGGAGTATCAAGAGAATGGATAAAAATAATGAAAGAATCTATAATTTCTGTAACCTCATTCTTTAATACCCATAGAATGCTCAAAGAATATACACAAAAATTATATATGACTGCAGCAGAATTAGGAGAAAAGTTCATTAAAGATGATTTTTCTATAGCCAGAAAATTCTCAAGCTGGGTAGAAATATTAGAAAGAAATTGGGACAGTATTAAAATTAAAGTATTATCAAATGTAAAAGAAGACGTTACATATACAACAGAAGGCAAAATAGAAGTAAAGGCCGAAGTGTATTTACCCGGAATTGGACCTGATTCGATATTAACCCAGATAGTTCTGGCTAAATTAGAAGATAATAAGGTAAAGTCTTTAAAATCATTTGATATGAAATTAAATAAAGAAGTTAATAAAGATACATATTTATTTGAAGGTGAATTTGAGGTCGATGAAAGAGGTCAATATGGCTGGAATGTTAGAATTATACCTTTTAACCCAATAATGCCTTATCAACATTATTTGATTGGATTTGTAAAATACCCACAATAAAAAAAGAGATCTCTTTAATCTCTAAAATATATAGTTTTAAAGTTTTTTTGTGTTTTCAAGAATTTGGAAAGAATAAAAAAATACCGCGAAAGCGGTATTTTTTTATTAGATTGAAATTTATTTTTAAAATTGCTAAAAATATGATATAATTACAAATATATAATAAATAATAAGGGGGAATTAAAATGAAAGATGGTATTCTTGGCATTTTAAATTATGCATTAGCAAAAGAAATTGAAGGAAAAAACTTTTACAAAAGCAAATTAGACAATATTTCAAATCTTCAATTAAAAGAAATTTTTTCTATGTTGGTAGAAATGGAACAAGGACATGCTGAATATATAAAAAAACTAATAAAAAAATACGAAGATGAAAAAAATTTAGACGTAGAATTCGAAGAAGATAATGAGAACTTATTTCAAACAAGAGAAGAAAAAGAAATCACAGGCGGTAAAATAGAAGAAATGACTTTAGACTTATCTGTTGTTAAAATGGCATATTTAATCGAAGATGATTTTATGAAATTTTATAAAAATGCTGCAGAAAAAGTAGAAAACAATGATGCAAAAAAATTATTTGAAAAATTATCCAAATGGGAAGAAACCCACAGAGATATACTATACAATATATACAGGGATCTTTCCAATGACTATTGGATTAAAATGAATTTCACACCATTATATTAATAATAAAGGAATGGACTTTCCATTCCTTTATTATTTTCTACAAAAAATATTTATTAATAGCGAGGTGAGATAGTGAAAACCTTAGGTGAAATATTAATATCTAAAAATCCAATAAGTGAAATTGTTATGGGAAATCATGCGCTTGTTAGAGCAATGCTCGAATCCGGCGTAAAAGTAGTAACTTCTTATCCCGGCTCTCCTACACCAGAAATTGCAGAAGGTATAAGAAGTATTCCAAAAGATAAAAATCCAATGTATTTTGAATTTTCTGTAAATGAAAAAGTTGCAACTGAAGTTGCTTTTGGTGCTTCAATGAACGGACATTTATCTACTGTCTTTTTTAAAAGTGTGGGATTAAACGTAGCTGCTGATTCTTTTGTTCAGCTTGGACTATTTGATTTAATCGGAGGTATGATTATAGTTTTAGGCGACGATCCTGGTGCAAATTCCTCACAAAACGAACAGGATAACAGGCATTTTTCAAAACTTTCATATATTCCTATGTTTGAACCAAATTCACCAAAAGAAGTATACGAAATGTTCAAAGAGGCTGCTAAAATATCCAAAGATTTACACATGCCAATAATTTTAAGATTAACAACTCATGTGTGTCATGCAAAAGAAAAAATAGATTTCGATAAATTGATTATAGAGGAATATGATTACTCACCAAAATTCGACAACTTCAATGCTCCACATATTCCAATTGCTGCCCGAGCACTCGACATGAAAAGAAAGTCCCTAAAAAGACTGGATATATTTAAAAACATAACACAAAATTCCAGATTCAACGAATATATCGATAATGGAAATAAAAATAAGGGAATAATTGTAACTGGATTACCATATCTATCATTACTTGATGTTTTAGAATACTCAAAAGAAAAGATTGATATTTTAAAAATTGGGATTGTAAATCCTCTACCTGAAAAAATAATAATAGATTTTCTGAAAACTCATAAAGAAGTAAAAATATTAGAAGAATTGGATGACATTATGGAAAAGGATATAAAATCGTTAGCTTTCGATCATAAAATAGATGTAAAAATTATAGGAAAACTTGATATCGAAGATTGGATTGGGGAATATAAACCTGATAAGGTATATGAAATATTAAGAAAAACATGGCCGGAAATATTAGAAAAAATAGACATCAACATTCCAGAAATAAAATTAAATCCAAGACCTCCACAATTATGCCCAGGGTGTGGTCATAGGTCAGCATTTCATGCAATAAAATATGCCTTAAAAGACACGGATATTACAGTTGCAGATATAGGATGCCATACATTGGGATTTTTAGAACCGTATAATATGGGTCAGGTTTTATTATCAATGGGCCATTCCACTTCCACTGGTGCGGGTTTATCATTATTTAATAAAACCAGGAATGTCATTGCATTTTTAGGTGATTCAACATTATTTCATGCCGGAATACCTGGTATAGTAAATGCTATATTCAATAATCATAATTTAACTTTAATAATAATGGAAAACGGAACTACAGCAATGACAGGACATCAAGATTTACCATCAATAGGAAAAAATTTTAACGGTCCCTCAGAAGCAATTCCTATAAAAAGGTTACTCGAAAGCTTAGGGGTAAAATTCATTAAAGAAGTAGATACATACAATCAAAAAAAATTAAGAGAATATGTAATAGAAGCTTTAAATACAGATGGATTTAAAGTTATTATAGCAAAACATCCCTGTATGTTAAAACTAACACGCGAGCAAAGAAAAAAGGGAATATTTAAAAACAACAAAGTCGAAGTCACAAGTAAATGTGATCATCAATATACATGTATAAGTGATTTTGGATGTCCTGCATATCAAATAACTCCTGAAGGAGATGTATGGGTACAGGAAGATTTATGTATAGGTGATGGTTCATGTATACAAACTTGCCCCACAAATGCTTTAAGTTTTAAAATTGTATCAAAAGGGGGAGATAAACAATGAAAATATTCAATATTTACTTAATTGGTGTTGGTGGACAGGGTATTGGATTATTAAGCGAAGTAATAATAAGAGCAGCTGATAAAGCTAATTTACCTGTAAAGGGTGTTGATACTCACGGATTAGCCCAAAGAGGGGGAACAGTATCTTCTAATATACGGATTGGAAATGTTAATTCTCCATTAATTATGAAAAATCAAGCAGATTTAGTAGTAGCTTTAGAACGACATGAAGCATTAAGAGGTATGAATGATTATTCAAAAAATAATTCTACAGTCATTTATTATGACACAGTCTGGCAACCTTTGGATGTAAGATTAAGAAAAAACAAAGAAATTAATAATGACGTATTATTAAAAGTAGCTAACAAAAGAAATATTAATTTAATAAAAGTATATATCGATGATTTAAACGATGCAAGAATGCAAAATATGGCTGTTTTAGCAACAATGGCTAAATACAATTTAATTCCAAACGTACAAAAAAATCACTACATTGCAGCTATAAAAGATTTATTAACAGGAAATATTTTAAAAAATAATATTGAATTATTTGAAAAAATTTATGAAATTTAGGAGCCATAATCGGCTCCTTTTTTATGCAATTGAAGAAGTGCGAGTTCTTTTCTTTGATTTAAACAATTCTTGAATTTCTCTATCAAAAATTATTTTTATATAATTTTCTAATTCGTCAATAGAATTTAATTTTAAAATTTCATTTTCTGTAATCTTGTTTTCCAACCCTATTAATTCTAATAAAAATTTATTTTGCTCTGAATTAAACAAAAAAGTTTTAAAATAATGCCTTTTATTTTCATACCATTGTATTAACTCTTGTGTTTTTATCATTACATTACCCCCTTTTAGTGTTTTGGAAATTTTTATAATCTACTATTTTGTATCTTGATTTTATGTTACTACAAATAAATCAAAAATACAATTAAGAAAAGGTAAAAAATAGGTAACAAATCTACCATCAGGTAGAAAATGGTGTATAATATATATATACAATAAAGGCGAGGTGAAATAATGTCAAATCTTATAGGCAAAAGAATTGAACTTTTAAGAAAAAGAAAAGGCCTATCGAGAGAAAAATTGGGATATATCATAGGTATAGCAGGTAATAGTGTATATAGAATTGAATCTGGTATGAATTTACCATCTGCAGAAGTTATAATTGAATTAGCAAAATACTTTAATGTATCTACAGATTATATACTAGGTCTTGATACAGAATCGGACGAAGAAAACATAGTAAAGGTACAGATGAAAAAAATTCCGGTATATGAAAAAGTCGCCGCTGGTCGTTCCGGTATAGCAGAACCGATAGATTATCCTATTGATGAAATATACATTCCGGTAGGTTCAAAAGGAGAGTTTGCAGTTGAAGTTATTGGAGATAGTATGGAGCCAGAAATAAAAGAAGGCGACTATGTTATTATCGACCCTAATGCATATGTAGAATCTGGAAATAGAGTAGTTGCATTAATAAACGATGGTGCAGATGCGCTTGTAAAAGTTTATAGAAAAGCAATGGAAGGTCCTGCTATGCTTTACAGTTTAAATCAAAAATACGAACCTATAATCTTAACAGAAGATTTAAAGTGGGAAATTATTGGTAAGGTTGTTAGTCTATATAGAAGATATTAAAAAGATATTTATTTCCACTTTATAAAACCAGCCATCAAATTACGATGGCTGGTTTAGTATTTAATTTATTATTGCACTAATATCTTTTACATAATCTCTAATACTTAAGTCTTTTGAATACAAAAATAATACCATATCTTCAATAGCTAAAATATATCTTTGTCTTTTCTTAACAATTTGTGGGTCAAATTTCCCAGCTAATAACATATAAAAGTTTTGAAAATCTAAGAAGAAATATTTAAGAAACATTATTTTATAATAATTACTATTAATCAGCTATCCTCAATTCACACAGAATTTTAGATAGTCCCGAGTTTTAGTTTTTTTCCTCAATATATTTAGCCTCTTTTCCAACAAAAACAATTATATACTTTTTCATCGTTTCATTTTTTGGGTTTAATTCATATGATTTTTTGTATTTTTCTATTTGTTCTTTTGCTTCTTTTACTTTCCTTTTTAATTTTTCTTCTGTGTATTCTTTTTGTTTTATATATTTTACTTCTATTATCGCTTCATATGGTACTTCTTCGTATCTTTTGAACATTGCTATGTCTATATACCCATTTTCTACTGGATATTCCATTTTTACCATTGCATATGGCGTTAATACTAAATAACTATACATTATTGCTTTTATGTATTTTTCATCTAATCCCATGAATATTCTGTTGTCCATTTTGCTCAATAGGTTTTCTATTTCTTTGGCAAAGCTTTTTATTTCTCCATCTGATAATATCTTTCTTACCGCTATTTCTATTGGTTCTGGGTCTATGTATTCTGTTAGTTTTTCTTCTATGTATTCTGTGAAATATTCTGAGAATATTTTTTTCATTGAGTAATTTGGTATTTTTAGATATGTTATTATTCCTTTTTTTTCAAAAGTCATGAATCCCAGATAGAATAATAATGATTTTATGTCTTTTATTTCTATCCTTTTTCCTGGATTAAACATTGTTGTGAGTTCTGTTAATTCTGTTTTTCCTGTTAATAGTATTTCATTTAACAGTTCTCCTATTATTCTTTTTGATGTTGTTTTTTCTCTTTCTTCTTTGGTTTCTTCTTTGTCTATTTTTACTCCAAGCAATTCTCCTAAGCTAAATAGATTCTGTACTTTTTTGTAATCACTCATTATGTTGTCATCTATTATTTTTTCTGGTGGTTTTTTTTCTGAAAAATATTCTGTTATAAAATAAAAGACCATGTCAGGATTATATACTTTTTCTTTTGCGTTTATGTTGAATATATATCCATTATAATTTTCTTGCATTTCTTTTAATAATTTTTCTGAATATATGTCATAATATTCCAATAATTCTTTTACTTCTGCTTCTTTGAATC
>NZ_AZAX01000033.1:0-30866 GCF_001021175.1 Marinitoga sp. 1155
TGTAAATTGAATTTACACAATGTTCATAGCATAATATTTTATGGAGGGGACCTTCTCTCTTATATTAATACAGAAAACTTATTAGATATATGTTTAAATAGTGAAAAAAAACCAGAAATTTGGATTTTACTCCATTGGAGACATATTAGAAATAATAAAATATTAGAAAAAGAAATATACAAAAAAATAAATTTCTATATCACATTTTCTGCAAGTGATATCTTTGATGGTGAAAACGAAAAAAATTTTTCTTTATTTATGAAAACATTGAATTATATGAAAGAATATACGAAAAAATTCGAATTAACTTTTGTACAGGATAGTGAAGAAATATCTGAATTTAAAATTAAAGATATGCTGGATATTATAATAAATAAATATAAAACGAAGATATATATTTCAAAACTTTTGGATGAAAATAATAAGAGTTTTATGAATCATTTATTTATGCGAGTATCACCTAAAATTTTCTGGAATAATTATTATTATCATCCGTGTTTGAATGGAACCATAACATTGAATGCAGAAGGAAAAATATTGCCCTGCCCATCAATGGAAAATGAAATAATTGGAGATGTTGCAGAAAATGAAAATGCTCTTAAAGAAATATTTTTAGAGAATAAAATAGATAAATATTGGAAACTGCATCTTGGAAAAATAGAAAAATGCAAAAATTGCATATATAGATTTGGATGTTTTGAATGTAGAGCAATAGAAGCAAAAACAAGTCAGAGATTGAATGGGAAATCATTATGTAAAAAGGGAGAGTAATATGGAGTTGGGCGTATTACTTAATTATAATAATTGCTACAGTAATATATTATATTTTCAGAATAAGAATGGAATATAAAGAAAGGAGCTTAAAATATTATTTAAAAAACCAATTAAGACATTTTATAGTTATTTCAATTATATTAACATTATTCTGGATAATACTAAAATAAAAGGAGAGGATATATATGGAAATAATAAAATTCAAAGGAGTAAAAAAGCGATATTATAGTGGGACAGAAGCAATAAAAGGAGTGGATTTTTCAGTAAGAAAAGGAGAGATAATAGGGATAATAGGTCCAAATGGTGCTGGAAAAACCACATTAATAAAATTAATACTGGGTTTGTTAAAACCAACAGAAGGTGAAATAGAAATCTTTGGAAAAGACATAAAAAACATAAAAAAATTAGAAAGGAATAAAATAGGTATGGTTCTGGATACACCAGGATTATATGATGATTTAACAATAGAAGAGAATATAAAATTCTGGCAAAAAGTATATAAGAAGAACAATAATGAAATCTGGGATTTAATTGATAGATGGAAATTAGCAGAAAAGAAAAAAACATTGATAAAAAAGCTTTCGGCAGGAATGAGGCAAAAGGTTGCGATATTAAATTCATTATCGCATGATCCTGAATTAGTAATAATGGATGAACCCACATCAAATCTTGATCCTGAAGCCAGGAGAGATATAGTGGATTTTTTGAAAGGTTTTAAAGGAACTGATAAATCATTGATAATAACATCACATGATTTATTTGATATAGAAAGGATCTGTACGAGAATAATATTTCTCAGAAAAGGGAAAGTAATAGTTGATGGAACATTAAAAGAAATGAAAAAAGCATTAAAAATAGAAGATAAAGTAAAAATTATAGTTAGTCAAAAAATACCTGAAAGAATAATAAGAGAAAACAACATAAATCTATCTGATGAAAAAACAACAATTATACCAGAAGAAAAAGTAAATGAAATATTGGAAATATTTAGAAAAGAAAGAATTAATGTAAAAAGAATAGAAGATGAAAAAGTAACACTTGAAGACATGTATATCTCAATTGTCAGGGAGGATGAAGAAAATGTGGGCTATAATTGAAAAAGAATTAAAAACATTCTTTCGTAAAAAGAAAGAAAGAAATTTATTTTTTATAGCAATGATAATATGGGCAGTAACAATACATTCAGGAGAAAAACATATATACAATCCATATTTTACTGCAGGTGTATTAGTTTCTTTTTTTATTCCATATATATTTGGATGGATAGCTTTTAATGAGGAAAAAAAGAATAAGAATCTTTTATACTTATTATCTTCACCACTTGATATAAAAGAGGTATTTGCAGGTAAAATCATAGCTTTATTTATATTTACAATAGGAGTAGAATTTTTAATTATAGCAATAGGAATAATAATAAATCCATTTGCTGCAGGAATATATCCAACAGTTTCTGATTTAATTACATTAATGCTTACAATACCTATCTGGATGACAGTAATAAGTGCTATTATGGGAATTAGTCTTATGATTTTAGATAATCCATTTATAATAAGAATAGTACTATTTTTATTAATTTATTTTTTTGCCAGTAAAGGTGAAAAAATAAAAAAAATATTTATAATATCAGAATGGTATTACATAATATTTGGAATATTACTGATAACAGGAATAATATACTTAACACCACTTATTCTTAATAAAGAAAAAATTTAGAAATGAATTTGGTAATCAGGAGGAAAGAAATGGGAAACATAAGATTTCTCTATAAATACACCAAAGGACATAGAGGAAGATTGACGATATCGATGACAATGATGATAATATTGTCATATGTATCAATAATGTCAGCAAAATACTACAAAGAAGCGATGGATAATGGGATATTGGCAGGTGACTATGAATATTTAAAAAAGGTTTGTATGATATTAATAGGCGGCTTGACCCCCGAAAATTAAACAAAAAATAAGGAAATCTCATTTTTTCACAGAAACGAAAAAATCAGAAAAATCATAAGAAGAAATAAAATCATTGAAATTATCATTAAAAAGATAAAAAACGAAATCAGGAGTAAGATACTTTAAAGACCCATGAGGTCTAAGATGATTATAAAAATAAATATAGGACATATAATAATTATAAACATCATCGATATCGTTAAAAGAAATATATTCAACAAATTCTCTTTGGACAGAAGAATGAAATGATTCAATAAAAGCTTGAGAATTAGGGTTATTTTTGTATCCAAATTCATGAGTAATATTGAGGTCACTCATAAACGGCTTTTCTTCGAAAAGCTGTTTAATGAAAAATAATTATTAAAATAAAAACCGAATAATTTTTGGCTTTGCCAAAAAGTTATAGTAATATTAGCTTTAAATTGAGGACCATTATCAGTTCTAATAATTAAATTTTGAGGTATAGCATTTCTAAATTTAATAGCCTGTTTAACTGTCTTGATAAAATCTTTAGCTTTAATTGAATTACCAATATAAACACCGACAATTGACCTATCAAAAGAATCAATAATACTTAGAATACTAACAAATCCGAACCCTTTGCTTCGCAAAAAAATAAAGAAATAAAAAATATAATTATAAAGAAAACATAATAATATTTATTCCATAAATATTAAAAAACAAATTTAATATCAGCTTCCCAATACTGATTAGGACCAGTAATATTATGATTTTTAGGTCTTTTTTTAGGATGTTTTGAATGACGATGATAATTTCGAGTTAAATTAAGTTCTTTTCTTAATCTATGAATTTTTTTGTGATTAATAATAATACCGTATTTTTGTTTAAATACAACAGAAAGTTTTTTCTTGATTTTTAATCAAGAAAAAATATTAAGAATTAAAATAAAATAAAAAATCCTAAAACCTGCGGAGCATGTTAGGATCATCAATCGATAACAAATCAACAAGTAGTTTTTTAATATGCACATCATAAATCTTTTCACCTTTAGTATTCAAAGAAAACCCTTTAAAACATTTATTTTTCCTACTATAACGATTAACAGTAAAAAACAATCTTGATTTAAAATAGAAAGTGCTACGTTTAATCTTATAACGATTAAGCAAATAGTCTAAAGAAACACCAAAGTTAGTATATTTATTAATAATTAACAAATCACCAATAAAAGTTACTTTCTTTGTTGTTGTCGTTTTTTTTTCAAAAAATTAATTTCATCCTCTTGCATTTTAATAAGAAGTTCTTTTTCAAGAAGAAGACAATCATAACGATTGTTCATAATATTTAAGTTTTTTCTCTAAAGCAACAGAATCATTAGTGTTATTTGAATTAGACTTAATAATGCCAGCAGATTCATAAATAATTGGAGGAACTTTAGAAATATCCGAAATCATAGAACTAGGACGACCTTTTTTTGAATGAAACACATTATCGTCATAATTAGAATCTTTATATTTTTTAACCTATCTTGCAAAAACAGAATCTGGAATAGAATACTTTTCACAAATATCTCTTTGAGTTAATGAATCATCAGAAAGATATTCTTTAACGACAGACAACTTAAATTCTGGTTCATAATTAGTTCGTTTTCTCATTAAAAAACACCCCTTTCTTTTTTTCAATTTTATGATATCACTTTCTTATTTTTTGTCCAAATCTTGCAAGGGGTGAATACGAAAAGGATTAAAAGAGATGGGGCTATACGAAAACAGAAAAATCAAATACATGGAAGCATCAACAGGAATGAAAAGGCGATTAAACATAGTAAGGGCATTAATAAAAGAAGCAGAAATTTATTTACTGGATGAACCAACAAATGGTGTAGATATAGAAACAAAAATAAAAATATACGAAATAATGGAAGAATTATCGCAAAAAGGGAAAACGATAATATTAGCCAATCATGACGTAAGTGAAATAGAAAAAACAGACAGGATAATAGTGTTAAAAAAAGGAAAAATAGTGGCAGACGAAAAAACAGAGGAAATACTCAAAAAAACAACAAAAGAAAATGAAGAAAGGTTACTGGAATTAATCAAATGAGGCAAAAGCTTAACAGTATCAACATTATATTACCTATTCAAAGGAGAAAAAGAATTATTTAAAGATACATATATATATGACAAATGGGAATTCAAGGAATATCCTGTAATAAAACTCGATATGTCAGATAATACATTAACAACATATGATGAATTTATAGATTCACTTAATGAAAAAATTGAAAAGTTATATAAAAAATATGAAATCCCTAAAATAGAAAACAATCTACCAACAAAATTTGGAAATTTAATAGAAGAATTAAATGAAAAATACAGTGGAAAAGAAATATATATAATAGGAATTAATATCAATTCAGAAAAAAGAAATATTGATGGTTATATTATTGAAAAGATATAACTGCACATAATGTCAAATTAACAAAATCCCCGTTTTCGGGGATTTTGTTATAAGAATTTATCAATAATCTCATCAATCAAAATTCTTTCATCATCTTCAAAAGAGTAATAACCAAGAGCAATACGTTTTTGACCAAGACTATATTTAATGGCAAAATCACGGATTTTTCCTTTTGGATAAGGAGTAATAGGCCATTTGATATCATATCGAACACAATTTCTCAAAAACACATCAAAGATTTTCATTTCCTCATCACTGAGTTCAAAATAATAGATAATAAACTCTTTAAAATTTTTTATATTCTTAAACAACTCAGTGATGAGTTTTTTTCTTGCTATGAAATATAAGCAGCCTCCGTCAGAAGACATACCTTCGGTAGAATATGAAAGATTATTATTATACAAATTATTTATCAGATTTTTCTCTGAAAAATCTGACATCATTATATTAAAAAAATGCATCTTCTCATAGTTGCTTGAGAAGTATTTAATGATTTTATCTTTATCTCCTTTGAATATCAATCTTAAAATATGACTCTTTGTAAAATATGGTTTTTCTATTAATGCTGTATATGTTTCAAAAAATAATTCCGGTATTTTTATTTTCTTTTCATTTTTAAATTTAATTATATTTTCCTTAAAGGTTTTATTTATGTGCATCTTATACAACTCATTTTTTATTTCAAACGGATATGTTTTTTTATATGTCAAACCATATTTTTGAATAAATTTTTTTAAATCTATAACATTTAAAGATTTAGTTCTTAATCTTTTTTTGCTTTTTTTATAAATAAAATAATACAATCTTTTATTTAATGTATATTCTTCTATTTTGAAATCTGGATATTGTATATTTCCCAGAAGTATTTTTAAATCTGGAAAGGTTATCAAAGCATTATAAATAATTTTTAAAAGGCCAAGAACTCTTATATCATTGTTTAATTGTTTTACATTTATAATAGTATCAAGCCAATTAGAAATATAATTAAAATCCTCAAAATAATAACCAGTATAATACTCCAACAAATTTGCAGTATATAATGCTTTCTTCTTATTAATCTTTCTTATCCACCATGTTGCAGAATTTAATCCTGCACATATCATTGCAGGATGATTAAATCTTTTTGCATGTAAAAAACCATTTATAAAATAATCATAAGCTTTATTATATTTTCCTTCAGATAATAACTTTCTGGCTTTTGAATATTCAATTATTGCTTTTTGAACATAACTTTCCTCATATGAATCACCGTAACATTTCAAAACTTCAAAATCTTGATTTAACTTCTCAGCTAAAGCTTTTAATCCAGGTATAATTATTTTTCTTGCATATGGGGAAAGATTGCTTATATTCTTTTTTAACAAATCAAAAATTTCTTTTGATTTATCAAAATTCTTCATTCTTGAATAAATTAAGATAAGTTCATATCTTGCAAGTTCCCTCAATATTGTTGTTGTTGTTGAAATAACTTTATTTGCATATTTGATAGCAGAATTAAAATCTCTTTTCCATTTTGACTTTAACAAGGAAAAGTAATACTTTAAAGATAAATTGTCGATTTTATCTTCAACATAATTAACAATTGGTATTGAAAAACTGCCATACTCAATTATGTCTATGATGTCTTTAAGAAACATGTTATTAATTTTCATATATTATCACCAACCATTTTGTTACATAATTTACAAAAAATAAAAATTAAAATTGCCGCTATTTTTTAGATTGTGAAAAGAAAGAAAATATTATACAAAACATCAGTTTAAAAGATATTTTACAATTCACAAAAAATGTTAACTAACAAACGGTAATAGAAATGTAATTATATAGCAAAAATAAAACCCTGATAAATAGCGACTCGTTAACTTTGTGGTAATACTTGAAAATCATGTTAGAATTGCTAAAATAAAAATAGGAGGTGATGGGGTGAAAAAAATTATAGTAATGACATTAATTGTAATTTCATTTTTCTCCAATATATTATATGCTGGAGACGACTATGATTATTCATCAACTAATTCAATCAACCCTCAAATTCAAAATGAATTTTTAAAGTAAAAACAAATTATGAGTACCAAAGAATATTTATACTCGGTTAATTGAAGAATATATTTAAATTATAGCATATGAGGTTTTATAATACAATATATATTTATATATAAAAATTAGATTAGTAAGGTGGCGTTATGGATAAGATAAGAAATAAATCTTAAAAATATAAACATTCAAAGTTTAATGTTGAAATAAAAAAAGATGATACTTGGATTATTTTTAATACATACACCCATGGAATGCTTGAATTAAATGAAGAATATTATAAAAATTACAAAAATTTTTATATTGAAAATCCAAAAATAGAGGAAAAATTTATAGAGTATGGTATGTGGATAAACAAAGAATTAGATGAAATAGATAGATTGCGTTATATACATAATAAAAATAAATTTGATAATAAAATATTTTCTTTGACAATTAAAACTACGAATAATTGCAATTTTTTATGTAGTTATTGTTATCAAAGTCATAATAAAAAAATGATGGAAAATAACACAATAAATTCTATAAAGAAATGGATAGATAAAACAATATTAGAAAATCAAATAGAAATTCTTAATATCCATGGTGTATGGGAGGATGTTTTTTGCTCGAAACAAAAAAGCTTAAAAAATGTATACCAGAAAAATATATTTTAAATGACTTGATAGAACTATATTATGAGGAGGCAATAAATAATGAAAAAAATTCTAGATTTTAGAGAAAAAAAGAATTTAATAAAAATAATAAAATTGATAATATTTTCATTTATAGGAATAAGTTTATATTATATATTGCCGCTATTTACGAAGTATTTAATTGATGATATTATAAGCACTAATAGTATTAAAGAATTAAAAATCTGGTTATTTTTGGGATTGGGATTTTCAGTATTTTTGCATCTATATATTTTTTATTTCTTAAAATATCAATGGGATAAAATACCATTATATTTTTCTGTGAAATTAAAAAAAATAATACTGGAAAAAATATTTAAAATAAAAAAATATAATTACAAAGACTTTGATAAAGGACAATTATTAAATTACCTTATTTCAGATAGTGGAACATATGCTAATGTAATGATTACTTATTTGGGAACTTTAACTATTGGAATATTGAGGGTAATTACAGGATATATAATCCTATTTATAATAAATCCAATTTTATCTTTAATAAGTGCAATATTTATTCCTTTATATGTGTTTTCTATGGGAATAAATAAGAAAAAACTGGAACAATATTCAAAATTAGAAAGAATTAAAGCTGATGAGTTTATTACAAATGCAAATAAGAATATAGAAGGAAAGATTCATATTAATTTATATCAGAAAGAAAAATATTTTGAAAAGATATTTGAAAAAAAATTAGAAGAATGGAGAAATATTAGATTAAAATATTCATATTGGTATAATTTTGGAAAAGAAGTGCCGATGTTTGTAAATACATTATCTTCTTTTATAATAATGAGCATTGGTGCATATTATGTAATTTCACAAAAAATGACATTGGGAAGTTTAATAATGTTCTCGCAATATTTAAGTATGCTTTTTGAACCATTAAGTCAAATTACTCAGGCAATTGTAGAAAAACAATCAAATAAAGGAATATTAAATAGAATAAATAATTTTTATAATTATAATGAAGAAAAAAAATTAGTCTTAGAAAATGGTAATAAAGATAATATTATAGAAATAAAGGATTGTACAATATATACGGAAAATAAAGAAAAATTATTAGAAATAGAAGATTTTATAATAAATAAAAGTAATGGATTATATATTATAAAAGGAAAAAATGGAAGTGGAAAAACAACTATTTTAAATTTATTAACGCAAATAGCTTCACCTGAAATAATCAAGAAAAATAAAAAGAATTCTACATTTTATTTTTCTAAAGAGTTTATTGAAAGTTGTTCATATTTATATAATCCTGTATATCTTTTTGAAGGTGATGTTAAAACAAATATTATATTTAACAATACAGAAGATCCCCAATATCTAAAAGAGATAATTTCTATGCTAAATATAAATAATTTAGATAAAAAAATAAATTTTCAAAATTTGAATATTTCATTGGGTGAAAAACAGAAAATACATCTGGCAAGAGTTTTGTATTTTTCAAAAGATAAAAATATTTTATTATTAGATGAGCCACTTTCAAATCTTGATTATAAAACCAAGGAAAATATTAAAGACTATTTGGGTAAATTAAAAGAGGAAAAAATAATACTGGTTGTATCCCATGAAAACCTATTCGATGATATTGCTAATAAAATTTATAACATAATTGATAATAAAATTCTTGAGGAAAGGAAGGAGGTGATAGAATGAAAGAAATTTTAAAACCATTAAAAGTTAAAAAAATAGGATATACCGCTGAATGCGGCGTAGGTGGAGTTTCAAATTGTTGTAATGGAACATCTTCTAAATTAAACTAAAACTTGTAGAAGAGTTCACCCTTCTACTTTTTATGATGTATCAAAGAATTTGTAAATTTATATAAATCTCATTGAATTTTAAAAAAATTACAAATAATATATAAATTTTATACTCTCAAAAATTTCTCAATAATAGAATCAAGAAGTTTTTCTTCAGCATCTTCAAAAGAAAAATAGCCTAAAGCAACTCGTTTTTGAGTAATATTATACTTCAAAGCAAAAGATTTCAAATTACCTCTAATTTTTGGAATAATAGGTCATTTAATATCATGTCTAACGGCATTTCTTAAAAATACATCAAAGATTTTCATTTCTTCATCATTAAGTTCAAAAAAGTATCTATATGATTTAATAAACAGTAGAAAGTTCTATTTTCTTTCAAGACTAAGGAGATTTAGAAAGAGTTATATTATTATATAATATAAAAAATATTTTGTTGACAATCTGAGGGGGCACAAAGTGCATCTTTTTTTATATTATGGTAATATTGATTTAATAACAAAATTTTATAATTGCAAATGATTTGCAAGTGCAAATAAATTTTAATTGGAGGTGAAAATATGCATAAGAAATATTTATTGATATTATTTTTATTTATTGGGATTTTAGGATATTCTATAAACATTTCTGTTTCTATAAATCCTTATTATTTAATTTTAAAAGATATTATTGATAAAAATGACACTATAAATGTGATAGTTCCTTCAGGCAAAAGTCCTCATACATATTCATTATCCTCAAAGGATATTATAAATATTTATAAAAGTGATCTCATAATTTTTAACGGATTAAATTCAGAAATATTTATAAATAAAATCATTACCAATATTAAAAAGAAGAAAATTCCGTACTTATTTATTTCTGAAATAATTCCGCGGAATGAATTGATTTTAAGTGATGAACACAATAATAAAAACAGCCATAATGAATTTTTTAATCCACATGTATGGTTAAATCCTTATTTAGTATATAATTATATAATACCAGATATTGTTGAAAAGCTAGTTGAAATTAATCCTTCAAAAAAGGATGTTTATATTAATAATGCAGAAATCTTAAAAGAAAAATTAAAACTTTTGGATGCATATTTATTAATAAAATCACGAGAAATAGAGGGCGGTATTATTACTTTTCATAATTCATTTCCATATTTTGCCAAACGATATAATATAAATATTGCAGAGGTGATTGAAAACTCACCAGGTGTTGAACCGACAATATCTGAAATGAAGAAATTAACGGATTTAGCTAGAAAAAACAAAGTAAAAGCAATTTTTTCTGAGCCTCAATTAAATAAGAAATTAGCAGAAAAATTAGCAAATACTTTAAATTTAAATCTTGGAATTTTAGATCCACTTGGTACAAATGTTAATTCTATAGATGAGTTATATTTATCGATATTTTTAAATATATTAAATGCGATAAGGTGATATTATGAAATTAACAAAACCGAGGCGAGATATTTTGAAGATATATGAAAGGATTGAATATCCTTTAAATGCAGAGGAAATTTATAATCTTTTAAATAATGAATATGATCTTTCAACTATATATAGAAATCTAAATTTTTTTGAAAAAGAGAATATTCTAAAATCCATAGTTTTTTCTGATAAAATTACATATTATTACAAACCACAAGGACATTTCCATTTTATTTATTGCATAAGATGCAAAAGATTTGAACGTCTGGATTTATGTTTTGAAAAGCAGTTTAAAGACTATATTGAAAAAAATATTCAATTTAAAATTACAGATCATATTTTGTATTTTGAAGGAATTTGTTCTGAATGTCAAAAAGAGGGTGAATTTAATGCATGAAAAAATGATCGAAGTTAAGAATTTAAATTATTCAGTAGATAATAATGATATTTTAAAATTTATAAGTTTTGATATATATAAAAATGATTTTGTTGGAATTATAGGTCCAAATGGTGCGGGGAAATCCACTTTAATAAAGATTTTAGTTGGTGAAATAAAAAATTATACAGGAGAGATTGAAATTAATGGAAAAATAGGGTATGTTCCTCAAAAGGATGAAATTGATAGAGAGTTTCCAATAAGGGCATTTGAAGTTGTTTTAATGGGGCTATATAACGAAGTTGGGTTATTTAAAAGATTTAAAAAAGAACATTATAAAAAGGCGAAAGAGATTATGAAGATGCTTGATATAGAATATATATACAATAGGCCAGTTGGAAAACTTTCAGGGGGTGAATATCAGCGCTTGATTTTAGCCAGAGCTTTGATTGGGAATCCGGAAATTTTAATATTGGATGAACCAGAAGCTGGTGTTGACAGTAAATCTCAGTCAAAGATATATAATATATTAGAAGATTTAAATAAAAAAGGAATGACAATTATACTAATAAGTCATGATATTTCTATGGTTGTAAAGAAAGCCAATACTATAATGTGTTTGAATAAAACTTTACATTGTCATAAAAACTCTGTTGAGATGACAGCAGAAGATTTAAAAAAGATTTATTCAGAAGATTTAGAATTATTAATACATATAAATAAACCGTTAAAAGTGGTGAGTAGAAATGATTGAGTTATTTTCTTATGATTTTATAATTTATGCGGTAATTGCTTCTATTCTGGCAAGTTTCAGTGCATCAATACTTTCAAATTATATAGTTTTAAAGAAAATGGAATTTATAGGAGAAGGAGCTGCTCATACAGCATTTGGAGGTATAGCATTAGCTATATTATTAAATCTTAATGTTGATTTAATTAGCATAATTACCGCTATATTATTTGGAACAACAATTTATTTTATTGGAAAAAGAGAAAAAATTAATGAAAATAGTATAATTGGAATGATTTTATCATTTTCAATGGCTTTAGGGGTTATTTTTTTATATTTAAAACCTGGATATACACCAGAAATTACAAGTTATTTATTTGGTGATATTTTAATGGTAACCTCTAATGATGTGATGATTTTAAGTTTTATATCATTTGTTATTTTTCTTTTTGTAATACTCTTTAATAAGGAATTGAAATATTATGCTTTTAATCCTAAAATGGCAAAAAATTATGGAATACCAGTGAATATGATTAATTATTTGTTTTTAATAATAGTATCTGTTGTTGTGGTGACTTCTGTGAAAATAATCGGAGTTATTTTAGTTACTTCTTTATTGATTACTCCAGGTGCCATTTCTAAATTATTTGCTAAATCATTAAATCAGATGCTCATAATATCAGGCTTTATAGGTATTTTTTCCGGTTTTTTAGGTATATTAATTGCTTATTTTATAAATATTCCTCCTGGACCTTCTATAGTTGTTACGTTATTTTCCATATTTATATTTTCATATATAATTAATTACTTAAAAAATAAAACATTTTCTAAAAGGGCCTAATTAACATCTTTAAATTTTTTTGTTAAAAAAGAGATTTAATTTCATTATGATTCTGAAAATATGATATTTTATATGATATAATTAAATGGATATAATTAGATTCAAAAAAAGAGAGGTGAAAATTATGGATTATTTTAGTTGTAGCGAAGATCCGTTGTCTAGACCGCCATAGCAGTATATAAAAAGGAGGAGATAATATGGTAAAATTTTATAGTAGAATTGAACACAAATTAGTGGAGGCAAAAAGCTTCTCTCAAGATGCATTAATAAAAGTTATAAATCCATCTCAAGATGAAATACATATGCTATCAAGTTTGTTGAATTTTGATCCTGATTTTATTAATGATTCACTTGATGATGATGAAAGATCTCGTATAGAAATTGATGAAGATACAATTTTATTAATATTAAAAGTTCCTATGAGAAATGAAGAAGATGAAAAAATACCATATAAAACAGTATCTCTTGGTATTATTATAGGAAAAAATTATATATTACTTTCAATGAAAAATGAAATAGATTTCATTGAGAAAATGATAGAAGCAAGTTTATTGAATCCTCATAAAAAAAGTAAAATGATTTTTCAAATTTTCTTTAAAAATGCAAAATTATTTCTGGATTATCTAAAAGAAATAAATAAAACTATCGACTTAGTTGAAGAAGAATTACATAAATCTATGAAAAATTATGAGTTAGAAACATTAATGTATCTTGAGAAAAGTTTAGTGTACTTCACTACATCATTAAGATCAAATGAGATAATGATGGAAAAATTGTTAAAAGGTAAGATTTTAGAATTATATGAAGATGATCAGGATTTATTGGAAGATACCTTAATCGAAAATAGACAGGCAATAGAAGTAACTAATATTTATAGTAATATCTTATCTGGTATGATGGATGCTTATGCATCAGTTATTTCAAATAATTTAAATATTGTTATGAAAATTTTGACAGTTGTAACCATATTGCTTCAAGTACCAACAATATTGACGAGTTTTTATGGAATGAATGTAAGATTACCGTTTCAAGAAAATCCTCTGGTATATATAAATATAATTATTTCATCATTAATAATCATGTTTATGACATTTTTGTGGTTTAAAGGAAAAAAATGGTTATGAAAAAATTGTTATAACAAAAGAAACTTCCTATGGAAGTTTCTTTTTATATTCTAAAGTAATTATATTTTAAAAATTTTTGGAGGGAGTATATTGAAATATAAGGAAAAAAATTTAGGCCAGATTTTTACACCATCACATATAGTTGAAAAAATGGTTGGTTTAATAAGATATGGAAAAAATATTTTAGAACCGGCTGTAGGGAATGGAAAATTTTTAAAACAATTAAAAAATTATAAAAATATTACATCTATAGAAATTGATAGGAGTTTTGCATTTGATATAATACCAGAAAACCTTCCGTCAATTATTTTCAGTGATTTTTTTGATTACTCAATAAAAAATAAATTTGACACAATTATTGGAAATCCTCCATATGTAAAATATTCAAATATAATTCCAGAAACCAGAAAAAAGTTAAAAAAATTTAATGTTTTATTTGATGGGAGAACAAACCTTTTTCTTTACTTTATTTATAAATCGTATCTTCATTTAAAAGAAAAAGGAGAAATCATATTTATTATACCAAGAGAATTATTTGATTTAACATCTGCTTTAAGACTCAATCAATTACTTCACGAGAATGGAACTTTTACACATATATATACTTTTGGAGATAAAAAAATATTTGGTAATGGGTTTTCACCAAATGTAATGATTTTTCGATATGAAAAAGGTAATATGTCTCATGAAACTATATATAATGATGAAAAAAGATATCAATATTGTTCAAAAGGTTTTATTTATTTTATAAAAGAAAAAAATTATTCCATGCATTTAAGCGATATTGCATATGTTAAAGTAGGGGGAGTAAGTGGGGCTGATGAAGTATTTGCTCATGAATCTGGAAATATAGAAGTTGTTTGTTCTTACACACAAAAAACAGGAAAAACTAAGAGGATGATTTATAATACTATTAATGATCACCTTCTAAAACATAAAGAAAAATTATTAAAAAGAAAAATTAAAAAATTTGATGAAAACAATTGGTGGAAATGGGGAAGAGATTTTTATATTTCTGATAACCCAAGAATATATGTAAATGCCAAAACAAGAAACAAAAAACCGTTTTTTATTCATGAATCAAAATATTATGATGGAAGTATTCTGGGTATTTTTCCAAAAAATCAAAATATTGATTTAGTAGAATTAAGAAATATGTTAAATGATTTAAATTGGGAAGAATTGGGTTTTATTTGCGACGGAAGATATATATTTACGCAAAAAAAATTAGAAAATGTAATATTACCAGAAGCTTTTCAAAAATTTATTTATAATAATAAAATTATTTAAAAGAAGATTAAATATAAAGACAAAATCCCCCATTTGGGGGATTTTTATATGAATATCAATGGAGGCAACGGTGGGATTTGAACCCACGAATAGCGATTTTGCAGACCGCCGCCTTAGACCCCTTGGCTACGTTGCCTTAACCGAATTTATTATACCATATTTATTATTAAGGTATATGGAAGAAAATATAAATTTTACTTAAAATCTTTCTTTTTTCTATAATACATTTGAATTCCAATTTCATCTAAATTTCTATTTTCTTCTCTCTGGTATTCTATTTTGTATTCCTCGAATTTTCTTTCCTTTAATTTTTCTAAAATAATTCTATTTTTACGAGCTTCTAGATATTCTTTTCTCTTTTCTTCTTCTATAGCAACTTTTTCTCTATATATATCACCTAATTTTATTTTTTCTTTTTCTAAAGATTCTAGATAAGATCTCCATTGCTGGATTTCCTGTATAGTCATCAAGTTTTGTGAAATTTGTTTAATAAATCTTTCATTTTCCAATTTTATTTTGTTATTTATGGCAACAAGCTTTTCCTCTGCTTTTATTCTTTCAGCAGTGGCTTCTAAAAAAATTCTTTTTGCTTCTTCTTCAAGACGTTCTCTTAAATTTTTTAATCTTTCAAGATTAAATTTAAATCTCATCAAATCACCATTATTTCAAGCCTAATTTTTCAAGTTTATAATATAAATTTCTTACAGTCAAACCCAATTTTCTGGCAGCAGCTGTTTTATTTCCCTGACAATCTTTCAATGTTTCTATAATAATATATTTTTCATATTCGTCTAATAATTCTTTTAATGTGCCATTTATTTTGTTCTTATCTAATTCTATGGTTTTTAATTCTGGCAGATGCATTGAAGTAATTATTGTGTCAGATTGAGACATGTTCATTAATGCTCTATCCAATACATTTTCAAGTTCTCTTATATTTCCTGGCCATTCATAACTCTCTAATATTTTTACAGCATCTTCTGAAAAATCATAAACTACCTTTTCATGTTTTTGATTTAATATATGCAATATCTGTTTTGCCATTTTTGGTATATCTTCTTTTCTTTCGCGTAATGCGGGAACCTCAATTGTAACTACTGATATTTTATAATAAAGTTTTCTGGAAAATTTTCCTATTGACATTAATTCCTTTAAATTTTCAGGAGTAGCAAAAATGATTTTGGCGTTCAGGCTTACTTTCTTATTTTTATAGAATACTTCTCCATCATTTAAAAGTTTTATCATTAAGTTTTGAACTTCTGGTCCCATTAAATGTGCGTTATCTATAAAAATAGTACCTTTTTCAGCTCTCTCTATTAGATTGTCTTCATTTTCAAAAAAATTTTCCAGCTGTTTTTTTTCATCTTGAAGTAATAAATTTGTGGATAAAAAAGGAAACTCTCTTCTTTTACTGTAATTATGAATGGCCTGAGCCAATATCTCCTTACCAACTCCTGCTTCTCCATACAATAAGATATTTACATTCGTATTAGCGGCTTTTTTTGATTGAAATACAACATTTTTCATTATCTCCGATTCGGCAACAATATCTTCAAATGTATATTTTGCTTCTTCTTTTTTTAAAAGTCTTTTTGTTGCTTCAAGTTCTCTGATTAATCTTTCTATCTCAGAAATATCATGAATAACACCTACACTTCCTTTGAATTCGCCTTTTACGAAAATAGGATTTACATTAATTAGAACTTCTTTTTTATTGGTAGACAATTTAGTTTTTACATTTAATATAGGTTGCTTTTCTCTTGCACATTTTATATGCATGCTTTCATGACCTTCTGCAATATCATATGTAGCTAATTTTCCTATTACCTCTTTTGGAGTTAAACCAGTAACCTTTGTGTATGCCTTATTTACCATAACTATTCTGCCTTCTTCATCGGCGACTGAAATAGCGTCATACGTGGAATCTATTATAGCCCTTAATAGAGAGTCTAATTCTCTTAAATTGGTTACTTCTTCTGCCAATTTTTGAATACTTGTTATATCTCTGAATATTGCCGCTGCTCCTATAATAATGTCCTCTTCGTCTCGTATAGGAAACCTGGATGTAACTATAACCTTTTTCCCAAGATTTTGAATTCTATCCAATTCTGGGATACCAGTTTTTAATACTATATGAAGTCTTGTGTCTGTTATAGTGTCGGTAACTTTTGTGTTTAAAGCCTTTTTTTTAGGAATTCCTAGTATTTTTGACGCTGAATTATTTAAAAAAATAATTTTCTCTTCATGATTAATAAGAATCACGGCTTCTTGAATGTCATCGAGAATCCTCATTATCATTTCGTCATTTTTCATTTTTATTCCCCCTATAACAATTTATGTTCTTGAATCCAGCCGTTAAGATCTAAATCTATCATTGTATTTATAACCTTTTCATATTCGGTTTGTTTTAAAAGTCTATTTATTTCAGGATATTCTTTTGCTTTATATACAGGCACATATTGATCCATTAAACTGACAAGAATATTTTTGTCTGTTTTAGAAATAAAATTTAAAGCATCTTTTGCTTCATCTATATTATTCGGTAAAACCAGAATTCTTATTATAAGTCCTTTTTTCATTATATTATTTTCAAAAACATATTCTCCTTTTATTTGAGAATACATTTCAACTATAGCATTCTTTGCAAATTGCCAATAATCAGGAGTTTTAGAGTATTTATTTGCAGCATATTGAGATGTGTATCTTATATCTGCAAGATATATATCAACAATACCATCTAAAAATTTTAACGTCTCGACAGTTTCATATGAGGAAGTATTCCATAATAAAGGTATTTTTAAACCACTTTCAATTGCTAAAATTAATGCATCATATATAAATGGTAAATATGGTGTAGCAGTTACCAAATCAATGTTTTGAACATTTTTTTCATTTTGAAGCCATATAAATTTCTTTGCCAACTCTTTTACTGAAAACTCTTTACCAAAACCTTTTTGCGAGAAATTAAAATTCTGGCAATATACGCACCTCATTGAACAATTACTAAAAAAAACGCCACCAGCACCTGTATTTCCTACCAAAGGGGGTTCTTCGCCTTTATATAATACAAATTCTGAAACTTTTATTTTATCTCCTACTTTACAAAAACCAATATTTTTATGTCTGTTTATTTTACAATTTTTAGGACATAAATCACATGAAACTAATTTTTCATATAATAAATCCCTTCTCTTATGTAAGTCTCGAGTTTCGTATAATTTAATATAGCCTGGGGTGTAATTCATTACAATGATAAACCTCCATCTATTCTGATAATCTGGCCTGTTATATATGATGAATCATCAGAAGCTAAAAATAAGACCACTTTAGCAACATCTTCAGGAGAACCAAATCTTTTTAACAGTATCCTTTTTAATGCTTCCTCTTTAAATTCTTCATTCAATTCCTTTGTCATATCTGTTTCTATAAATCCAGGTGCAACAGCGTTAACTCTTATCTGCTCACCTTTCATGGTTAACTCTTTAGCCCATGTCTTTGTCATTCCAATAACTCCCGCTTTGCTTGCGGAGTAATTGGTTTGGCCGATATTTCCATCTAATCCAACAACGCTTGATATATTTATAATTGATCCACTTTTCTGTTTCCTCATGAATTTTGCAACGGCTTTGGTAACTAAAAAAACCCCTTTTAAATTAACATTAATAACAAAGTCAAATTCTTCTTCTTTCATTAATAATAATAACGTATCTTTTGTAACGCCGGCATTATTTACAAGTACATCTATTCTTTTATATTCTTTAAATATTTCTTTAACTGCTTTATTTATTTCATCAGTATTTGATACATCAACTTTATAACCTTTAAATATTCCTTTTTTCATAGAATTTAATTCATTTTCCACATTTTTTAATGCATCAACATTTCTGGCAAAGCCTAAAACGGTAGCACCTTCTTCCACAAATTTTTTGCTTATTTCTTTTCCTATACCTCTATTTGCACCGGTTACTATACATATTTTATCCTTTAATTTCATTTTTTCCCTCCTAAACAAACTAATTTTTTAAAGATTCACAAACAATTTTTGTGTGAATTTGGATTTTTGAACTTCCTGTATACAACATATTATATCATAAATTTTATTAGACTTATCTTTTGTGATATAATTTAATAGTGAAAGGATGTGAGTAAATGGATCAGGATTTTAAAGTTTATAAGGAAGAAATAGAGAAAATTTTAAATAAAGATTTAAACAATTCTGAAGTAGAACTTTTAGAAAAAGCATATTTTTTAGCTAAAAATGCCCATGAAGGGCAAATGCGTGATTCAGGAGAACCTTTTTTTGAACATCCTAAAGCTGTTTCTAAAATATTGGCCGAATTAAAAATGGATATTGAAAGTATTGTGGCAGCCTTATTGCATGATGTTGTAGAAGATTGCGATGTTCCAATTGAAAAAATTAATAAAGAATTTGGAACGGATATTGGAAGAATTGTAGATGGTGTAACTAAAATTAGCAATCTGAAGTTAAATGAAAAACTAAATAAAGTTGACATGAAATCATTAGAAAAAATTGAAACGATCAGGAAAATGCTTCTTGCTATGTCCCATGACATAAGGGTTATTATAGTAAAGCTTTCAGATAGATTACATAATATGAGAACATTGCAATATGTGCCACATAAAAAACAAATAATAAAATCTCAGGAAACACTTAAGATATATGCTCCAATAGCTCATAGATTAGGTATTCATAAAATAAAAGCAGAATTAGAAGATTTATCCTTTAAATATTTATATCCAGAAGCTTATGAAGATTTAAAAAGAAAATTGGAAGAAAAAGTTAGAAATGTCCACGATAGAATGGAAGATTATAAAAAGATTATATTTGAAAATTTAGAAAAGCACAATATAAAAGCGACTTTACAGGGGAGAACAAAACATCTATATAGTATATGGGAAAAAATGTTGAGAAAAAACAAAAGCTTTGATGAAATTTACGATTTTATAGCATTAAGGATAATAACCGAGTCTCCAACTGCATGTTATGCGGCATTGGGGGTTGTACATTCGGTGTGGAGACCAGTTCCGGGAAGAATAAAAGATTATATAGCTGTTCCTAAATCAAATGGTTATAGGTCTATTCATACTACTGTTATTACAAACAAAGGTGAAACTTTAGAAATTCAAATCAGGGATTGGGAAATGCATGAAGAAAGCGAATATGGATTGGCTGCTCATTGGGCATATAAAGAAGGTGTGGATACCAAAAAATTATATTTTGTAAAAAGATTGATGGATTTACATAAAGAAATAGCCCAATCCGCTTTTAATTTGAACGATATAGAAGAAGAATTAAAGGCTCATGAGGTTTTTGTATTTACTCCAAAAGGTGAAATCTTGCATTTGCCATATGGTGCGACGCCTATAGATTTTGCATATGCGATACATACAAATGTTGGCAACCATTTTGCTGGTGCTAAGGTAAATGGAAAAATCGTTCCAATAAGCTATGAACTTCAAAATGGAGATATTGTGGAAATAATAGTAAATAGGAATTCTTCAGGTCCAAGTATAGACTGGTTAAAATATGCAAAATCTTCAAGAACTAAACATAAAATAAAAAGACATTATAGATTAAAAAATGAAAAAAATCTTGAAGAAAAAGGCAGGGAAAAACTCAGAGAAATTGCAAAAGAATTAAATATGTCCATAGATAAATTAATTCACGAAATAAAAGATAATCAAGTTTTTTGTGAAAAAAACAAAATAAAAAACGAAGAAGATTTATATATAAGATTAGGTTTTGGTGATGTAAATCCAAGGGAAATTTATAAGCTTTTTGAACCTAAAGATATTGAAATAAAAAAGGTAGAGGAAAATTTTCAAACTTCAAAAATATCTTATAAAAGAAAAGGAATTGGAGTTATAGTTGATGGTCAGGAAGGTATAGATGTGTATTTTGCAAAATGTTGTAATCCGGTATTAGGTGATGATATTATTGGGATAGTTAGTAGAAGAGGTATAGGAATTCACAGAAAAAATTGTATGAATATTAAAGAGGTTCCAATTTCAAGAGTAGTAAAAGTGTCCTGGATTGCAGAAGATTTAGAAAATTCTAAATTTATTACGCACTTACTTATAGAAATGGAAAACAAATCTGTGTTAAATGATATTAGAAAAAAAATAAAAATGGAAAAAGCGAATATAGAAATGTATGAAACTTCCAGAAAGGTTGACAGAATAGATTTAAAAATGAGGCTTTCGGTAAAAGATGTACAGCATTTAATGAGAGTTTTAACATCAATAAAAAATATAAAAGGTGTATATAGTGTAAGGAGGAGTTAGTATTGAGAGCAGTAGTTCAAAGGGTTAAAAAAGCTCATGTTGATGTTGAAGGGGAAACTGTTGGAAAGATAGATAAAGGTATTTTGGTGTTGCTTGGTGTTGGACAAAATGATGATGAAAAAGATATTGAATGGTTGGCCGATAAAATTCTTAATTTAAGAATTTTTGAAGATAATGAAGGAAAAATGAATCTATCTTTACTGGATATAAAAGGAGAAATCTTAATTGTTTCTCAATTCACTTTATATGGTGATTGTAGAAAGGGTCGAAGACCATCATATTCTTCAGCGGCAAAACCTGATAAGGGGAAAGAATATTATGAAAAATTTATAGAATTTATAGAAAATAAATATAAAATTAATGTCGAAAAAGGTGTTTTTCAGGCAGAAATGGAAGTTAACCTAATTAATGATGGACCTGTTACATTGTTACTTGATTCTGAAAAAACTTTTTAGATAGAGTATTTAGTGATTTTTTGACAAAATATTAAAATTTATCAATAAAACATTGGAGGTGTTATTATGAAAGAAGTAGAAGTAACTGTATTTGTGTATTCAGAACAACCATTTGATGTACATATTAGCGCAGAAGGAGCAGAATATGGAATTACTCCTCAAAATATATATAAAATATATAAAGGTGAAGAAAAACCAGCTAAAGGGATTGTTGTTAAATTCAAGATGCCTGATGGCACAAAAAAATATGTACGAGCTGAATAGAGGAGGCACATATGAGAAATTTGTATTTAATAGATGGAAGTGGGGTTGCTTATAGAGCTTTTTTTGCACTAGATCCTAATCTTAAAACTACATCAGGAATACCCACAAATGCTATTTATGGGGTTACAAAGATGATTTTAAAAATTTTAGAAAAATATGTAATAAAAAATGAAGATGCCATTATTTTTGTAATGGATAAAAAAACAACTACATACAGGCATAAATTACTTGAAAGTTATAAAGCGAATAGACCGGAAACACCTAAAATTTTCAAAGATCAAATACCTTATATTCTGGAAATTGTAAATGCTTTAGGTATTAAAACAATTGCTGAAGAAGGTTATGAGGCTGATGATGTAATTGCAACACTGGCTTTAAATGGACAGAAAATATTTAATCAAATATATGTACTATCATCTGATAAGGATTTAATGCAATTGGTAAATGATAAAATAAAAATGCTCAGAATAGGTAGAGGAATTACCGATATTAGAGAATATGATGTAAATAAAGTTTATGAAAAATATGGATTTGGTCCGGAAAAAATTCAGGATTTTTTAGCTTTAACTGGAGATGCTGTTGATAATATTCCTGGAGTTAAGGGAATTGGAGAGAAGACTGCAACTAAATTAATAAAAGAATTTGGTTCATTAGAAGAGATATATAAAAATGTTAGAAATACAACGAAATTTATACAAAAGAAACTTATCGAAGGAAAAGAAATGGCGTTTTTAAGTAAAAAGCTTGTTCAACTGGTTACTGATGTTCCGTTGGAAATAAATTGGGAAAGTTATGTATACAGGGGATTTAATGAAACTTTAGAAGATTTACTCAATGAATTTGAATTTAAATCTATAATTAGAGAGTTGGGTTTTAAAGAACAGAAAAAAGTTATAAAAATCAGCAATCTTCCAGAGATTGAGGATCTATCTTCTAAAGGAGAATATGAATTATTAACAAAAAAAGATTTAAATAAGATTTTAGATTTAATTAAAAAACAGGATATTATTTCCTTTGACTTAGAAACTACATCTATTGATCCTTATCAGGCGGAAATACTTGGCATTGCAATATCTTTTGAACCTAAAAAAGGATACTATATAGATATATCAAACGAAGGTAATGAAGCTAAAAAAAGTATTTTAAAAAAATTATGGGATATATTAAAAGAAAAAAATTTAGTTGGACAAAATTTAAAATATGATTTATCAATTATGAAAACAACTGGATTTAAGATGAAAACACCTTATTTTGATACAATGATTGCTGCATATTTAATTTCTCCAGATTCAAGAAGATTTAATATGGATGATCTGGCAAAAAAGTATTTAAATTATGAGACTATAAAATACAATGAAGTCGTAAATGAAACATTATTTGCAAACACTCTAAAAGATGTAGATTCAAAAAAAGTGGCAGAATATTCAGGTGAAGACGCAGATATTACTTTAAGACTATTTCATATTTTAAGACCGAAAATTTATGAATTTGGATTAGAAAAGGTTATGTTTGAGATAGAAAATCCTCTAATTCCTGTTTTGGCTAAAATGGAATTAAATGGTGTTTATTTTGATATTCCATATTTAAAAAAATTAGAGAAAGAATATACAGATATATCAAACAATATATTACGAGAAATAAAAGAAATAGCTGGTTATGGAATAAACCCGAATTCACCCAAGCAAATAAGAGAATTGTTATTTGAAAAGCTGGGATTAGTTCCAAAAAAGAAGACAAAAGGTGGTCAATTTTCTACAAATGCACAGGTTTTGGAAGAAATGAAAGATGATCATCCAATTATTCGGAAAATATTGGATTTTAGAAAATATCAGAAATTATTATCAACGTATATTCAATCAATTCCAAAATTGGTTAACAAAAAGACGAAAAGGGTACATACATCATTTAATCAAACAGGTACAGCTACAGGAAGATTAAGCAGTAGCGATCCAAATCTTCAAAATTTACCTATTAGAGATGTAGAAGGAGAAAAAATAAGAAAAGCTGTAAAGGCGGAAAAAGATGGTTATATTCTTTTAAGTGCTGATTATTCCCAAATCGAACTACGTGTATTGGCTCATATGAGTAAAGATCCTGTTTTAATTGAGTCATTCAAAAATAATTTAGATATTCATACAATAACGGCTGCAAAACTTTTTGATGTTTCAGAAGAACAGGTTGATCATAAAATGAGACAAATTGGAAAAATGATTAATTTTTCAATTATTTATGGAGTTTCTTCTTATGGATTATCAGAACGAACTGGAGTTTCTATTAATGATGCAGGAATATTTATAAAAAAATATTTTGAGTTATATAAGAGTGTAGAAGAATATCAACATAAAATTTTATCAGATCTTTCAAAGAATGGATATGTTGAAACATTATTTGGTAGGAAAAGATTTTTAAATAATCTAAGATTAAATAAAAATGATTTAAAAAGAATGGCTGTAAATACTCCTATTCAAGGGACTGCGTCTGATATAATGAAATTAGCTATGATAAAATTAGATAAAGAATTGCCAGAATATGCTAAAATGATACTTCAGGTTCATGATGAAATAGTTATAGAATTACCTGAAGATAAAAAGGAAGAAGTCGCTAATATTGTTAAGAAAATTATGGAGAATGCCGTTACTTTAGAGGTTCCGCTGAAGGTTGATATAAATATATCAGAAAGGTGGACTAAGTGAGGCGATTTTAATGAAAAAAATATTATTTTTTTTGATCATTATTTTTAGTATAATATCTTTTGGATATATCTCTATAGATTTTAATTTTATTTTCTCATTTGGTAGTACCGGCACTTCATATAGCCAGTATGTGAAATTGCACTATATAGATGATTCAATGATTTCAACCGTCACATTTCATTTAAAGCGATATCCTCAGGAAATTATAATAAATGATGAAAAGTATAATGTCTTTTCAAGTTCTCAAAAATTTATTACTGGTTCCGGAATTTTAAAAGTAAAGTATAAAGATAAAACTTATGAATTTTTGTTAAATAATGAAGAATTAAATATTAGTTTAGATAAAGAAATATATCCAGTTATAAAAATAGAATCTTATACCAAAGAAGTTTCACCAAATGACGATTGGTATAATGACAGATTGAAAATTCTATTATACTCAAATACATATGCAACTATAAAATTAGATAAATATAAGAAAAGTATATACCCGGGAAAGAATGAAATTTATTTCCCTATAAATTATGAAGATGGAAATTATAAGATTAAAATCCTCATTTTTAATGAAAGAGGAAGTTACGAACAGGATATAACTATCAAAGTAAACAGGCAAAAAAGAACACTAACAAAATATATAGTTTTAGGGATACTTGGATTATTTTTAGGAATGATTACATATATTTCAATAAAATAAAGAGGCTTAAGCCTCTTTATTTTATTTTGAACTTAAAAAATTATCCACTTCATTTCTTGTTGGAATTGAAGATTGAGCACCTTTTCTAGTTACGGAAATTCCAGCAGCAGCGGCAGCAAATTTAATAGCTTCTTTTATATTTTTTCCTTCTTCTAATGCAACGGCAAGCGCACCATTAAACACATCTCCTGCAGCAGTTGTGTCTACAACTTTATGCATTTTAAATACAGGAATTTTTAATATAGAATTCCTATTATACAAAATAATCTCCTTTTCACCGCGTTTTAAAATTATGTTTTTGACTCCTAATCCAAAAAAATTCCTTAAAGTTTCTTTTAATTGCTTTTCCGGGTTTAAATTAAAAAATGTTTCTGATAGATATTTGAATTCTTCCTCGTTTGGGGTAAAATAATCAACATATTCAAAAATTTCCTTTTTAATATTTTGAGCTGGAGCAGGGTCAAATATAATTATTTTCTTTTTTGACTTAAGAGTTTTAGCTATGTGAAAAGACGTTTCAAACGGTATTTCATTTTGAAGTAAAAAATACTTATATTCCTTTAATATATCTAATTTGTTTTCAACAATTTCTGGTGTAATAAAACTGTTGGCTCCCTCGAAAATTATTATTCTATTACATCCGCTTTTTGTAACTTCAATATATGCTCTTCCTGTTGGTAAGTCGGTATACACATAACCTTTTATTCCGAATTTATCGAAATTCACTGCCAGAGATTTACCAAAATCATCATTTCCTAATGACGTAAAAAAATAAACATCATTATTTGAAAGCTTTGCAGCAGTTACAGCTTGATTAGCACCTTTTCCCCCTGGGAAATATTCTAAAGAAATAGCTTTTTGGGTTTCACCAGGATTTGTAAATTTTTCAACTGTTAAAACTATATCCATATTTGAACTTCCAATTACACCTATCATTGTCTCTCCCCCTCACGCACACTATTTAATATACTTAATTAATTTTTGATATAACATATCTAAATAAATCGCAGAATATAATATAGATCCTCTTATTGTAATTAAATCCCAATCTGAAAAATATGTTTCTTCATTTCTATTATTCCCTAAATAAAAATAAGAAATCAAATCAAAACTTCTTTCTCCCTTGTCGCCATCACCTATAGTTTCATCAGTATTCGAAATATAAAGAAAGTCTGCATCTATTAAAACATGTGTTAAACCAAAAGATAATGCGTATATATTTCCATTTGAAATCTCTGCTCTAAATGATCCTGGAAAAAATTTTGACTCCTGATACATTATTGCGAGTATCAACTCAACAGGTATATGGTTTAATTTAATAACTTCCGGATATAACTCTGAACCTGTATACTGCAATCTTTTTAGTTCTATATCTGAATTTGTATATGCATAAGCAATATCAACAAGAAATTTTGAGTAAAATAATATATTGTCGTCATTGAATGTAATGTCTTTAAAAAATTTATCATACCAATACTTGAAAAGATAATTATTTGAATAATCTCTTTTAATGAGATTATAAACTTTATTAACTAAAAAATCTCTTTTTTCATAACTTTTTATTGTATTTGGATTTAAAAATTCAAAATCACGATCATTTTTAATAGGATTTGTTGGAATTTTTGAATCGAAAGCATCAATAAAAAAATTTTTATTAGAATTGTCTGAGAATCTATTTATAATATTATTTACATATTCTTTTATTCTATCATCATCAGAAACTAATGATTTAACACTAATTACTTTTGTTGGTGGAGTGTTTATTTTCCCAATAAAATACTTATAATTATATAAAACATTATCATCATAGTCATCCCCGTTTTCATTTGCTAATTTTTTTAAGTTTTCAAATGAATACCCACCTCCACGGTTATATCCAGTCGCAATTAATCTGATTAATAACTCTTTTTGTGAGTTAGTTAAATCATTAAAGTTAGTATCTTCTACTTTAATTGGTTGTTTTATACATGAAGATAAGATGAATACTAATATTAGTATAAATATTATTTTTAATTTCATAATATCACTCCTTTGAATTATTATACCATAAAATTTATATACATAAGCATACTCTCTTATACTTACGCATACTTATAATAAAAAGGAATAATCATGAAAGTTTCTTCATACTCGCCAATTTTTCTAAGATTTTTCATTTTGAGAAATTGAAAACAAAATGTATAATAAACATTGTCGAGTTTATTTTATTTAAAGGAGGAGATAATATGCCAATTAATTTAAAAGGAAGAAGTTTATTATCATTGAAAGATTATAAACCAGAAGAAATAAAATATTTATTAGATTTAGCTTTTGATTTAAAATCTAAGAAAAGAGCAGGCATTAGAACTGAAACATTAAAAGGTAAAAATATAGTATTGATTTTCGATAAAACATCTACAAGGACCAGAACCGCATTTGAGGTTGCTGCTTTAGATGAAGGAGCTCATGTAACATTCTTAACAAATAGTCAAATGGGTAAAAAAGAATCTATTGAAGATACGGCTAAAGTTTTAGGAAGAATGTACGATGGTATTGAATACAGAGGATTTAAACAGAAAGTTGTAGAAGATTTGGCAAAGTATTCAGGTGTTCCTGTTTGGAATGGACTAACAGATGAAGCTCATCCTACTCAAGGATTAGCAGA
The DNA here is from genome assembly GCF_001021175.1 of Marinitoga sp. 1155. Lineage (NCBI taxonomy): Bacteria > Thermotogati > Thermotogota > Thermotogae > Petrotogales > Petrotogaceae > Marinitoga > Marinitoga sp. 1155. Next base: position 28,457 of record NZ_AZAX01000033.1, read on the forward strand.
TGTAATGACAATGATGGAATTTATACATAAACCATTAAATCAAATGAAAGTGGTTTTTATTGGGGATACGAGAAATAACGTTGCAAATACATTAATGAGAATTTCTGCAAAATTAGGAATGCATTATGTAGCTGTAGGACCTGAATCATTAAAACCTTCTGATGAAATGATGAACGAAGCTTTAGAAACTGCTAAAGAAACTGGTGCTGTAATTGAATATACTTCCGAATTAGATGGAGTTAAAGGGGCTGATGTAATATATACTGATGTATGGGTATCAATGGGAGAAGAAGATAAAATGCCAGAGAGAGTTGAACTATTAACCCCATATAGAGTTGACATGGATTTAATTAAAAAAACAGAAAATCCAAATGTAATTTTCTTACATTGTCTTCCATCATTCCATGATTTTGAAACAATTGTTGCTAAAGAAGCTAAAGAAAGAGGTCTTGATATTAGGGAAGTTACAGATGAAGTATTTAGAAGCAGACATTCAAAAGTTTTTGATCAAGCTGAAAACAGAATGCATACAATAAAAGCTATTATGATAGCTACACTATAAAATTTAGCAGGGGAGGAATTTATATGAAAAGATTAGCCGTTGTTGCCATTGGGGGAAATGCAGTTAACAGACCTGGTGAAAAACCAACTGCAGAAAATATGTTTAAAAACATAAGAACAACTGCATCCTATCTGGCTGACATGATTGATATGGGATATGACCTGGTAATAACACATGGAAACGGTCCACAAGTGGGAAACTTATTATTACAGCAGGATATCGCTAAGGAAACTATTCCACCATTTCCTATGGATGTATTAGGTTCAATGACACAGGGATATTTAGGTTATATGATCGTTCAGGAATTAAAAAATATTCTAAATGAAAGAAAAATAAATAGAGATGTTGCTGCGGTTGTTACACAAATTGTAGTAGATAAAAATGATCCTGGATTCCAAAATCCTTCAAAACCTGTAGGTCCGTTTTATACAGAAGAAGAAGCTAAAAAAATAATGGAAGAAAAGGGTTGGATGTTTAAAGAAGATTCAGGAAGAGGTTGGAGAAGAGTAGTTCCATCACCAATTCCATTAGATGCAATTGAAAAAAATACTATAAAAGATTTAGTAGAGAATGACGTGATTGTAGTAGCAGGAGGAGGAGGAGGAATACCTGTAATTATTGAAGAAAATGGTGAAATAAAAGGAGTAGAAGCTGTTATTGACAAAGATAGAGCTTCTGCGTTATTAGCAAAGATTTTAAATGCTGATGAATTTATTATTCTTACAGCTGTTGAAAAAGTTTATCTAAATTTCAATAAACCAGATCAAAAAGCATTAGATACAATAACTATTGAAGAAGCAGAAAAATATATAGCAGAAGGTCACTTTGCAAAAGGTAGTATGTTGCCTAAAATAGAATCATGTGTATCCTTTGTAAAAGACGCTAAAAAGCCAGCATTAATCACAGATATGGAAAAATTAAAAGAAGCTTTAGAAGGAAAAACAGGAACAAAAATAATACCATAATAAAATTTTAGAACTAAAACCATTGTCTGGATTGTGAATCTCTCCCTCTCCCCACAATCCAGACCTTTTTATTTAAAAAGCTGTTTTTTAAAAGGAGGATTAAAATGTATATTTTTTTAGATTATGATGGGACATTGATAAAAAATGAAGAAAATGAATTCCAAAAGATATACTTTAAGAGTTTTTTAAAATATACAGGGTTTAAAGAAAAAAAAATAATAGATATAATTTATGAATGTACGGTTGAACTTATTAAAAGAGTTGAAGGAAAAGAAAATAACTTAGATTATTATTTAAACTCTCTTTCCAAAAAAACAGGAAAAAGTCAAAAATATTGGTATAATATTTTTCTAAATTATTATGAAAATGATTTTCCAAAATTAAAAGAAATAGTTGTTCCAAATTTTGATTTAATAAATAAAATAAAAACATCAAAACATAAGTTTATTTTTGCATCTAATCCTGTATTTCCAGAAATTGCCGTTCATCATAGAATAAATTTTATAGGTTTATCACCAAATAATTTTATTTATGTATCAACGATGGAAAACTCCCATTTTTGTAAACCAAATCCAAAATATTTTATGGAAGTTCTTGAAAAATTGAATATAAATGCAAAAGATTGTATTATGATTGGAGATACAGACTTTGATAGATCTTCCTTGAAAGTGGGAATTGAATTTATACATATTAATGAAGAAAATAAATGGAAGGAAATTTTATAATATATAAATGAAAAAAAGCAGCCAAAGGCTGCTTTTTTATTGGTGGCGGCGAAGAGACTCGAACTCTTGACACTGCGGGTATGAACCGCATGCTCTAGCCAACTGAGCTACGCCGCCATAAAAAAAATGGTAGCGGGGGCAGGATTTGAACCTACGAC